>SKJO01000157.1 GCA_007121975.1 Nitriliruptoraceae bacterium
GGGTCGGGCAGCGCAGCCGGTCGGGTCGGGCAGTCAGCCGGCGAGGAAGCGCCGCAGCCGGTGGTGCGCATCGACCACCGCGTCGAGCGGGACGAACTCGCCGCGCTGGTGGGCCTGGGCGGTCAGCCCCGGCCCGTAGTTCAGGGCTGGCACGCCGACCTCGGCGAAGCGGGCGACGTCGGTCCAGGCCTGCTTGCCGGTGACCGGCGCATCGACCGACCGGACGAAGGCGTCGACGAGCGCGTCGTGGCGGCGTGGTGGCGCCGGAGGTGCGCGGTCCACCACCTCGACGTCGACGTCGTCGCCGACCCGGGCGCGCAGCTCGGCCTCGGCAGCATCGAGCCCCCGGTGGGGCGCGAAGCGCAGGTTGAGGTTGACGGTGAAGCGGTCGGGCACGATGTTGCGGAACCGGTTGCCTCCCTCGCCGGGGCCGAACCCGACCGTCCAGGCCTGGGTGGCCGACCACACGTCGCGGTAGGCGATGCCCTCCACCTCGACGTCGGTGACGTGGTCCTGGTGCAGGTCGGTGAGCAGCCGGCCGGCCTTGGTCAAGGCGTTGTCGCCCTGCCAGGGTCGCGCCGAGTGGGCCTGCCGGCCCCGGAAGCCCACCAGCGCATGCAGGCTGCCCAGGCAGCCGAGCTGCACCTCGCCGTCGGTGGGTTCGAGCACGATCGCGAGCTCCGCGCTCGTCAACCAGGGCGCGGTGGCGAGCACGGCGCGCAGCTCGTTGCCCTCGGCCGAGCCCTCCTCGCCGGCGTACAGCACCAGCACGAGGTGGTAGGGGCTCGAGGCGCGCAGCCGGGCATCCTCGAACGCGGCCATCGCGGCGACGTTGCCGGCCTTCATGTCCGAGGTGCCGCGGGCGACCACGATCTCGCCGTGGTCGGGATCGCGTTCGACGCGGGGCACCCGGTCGGCGTCGGTCGGGGCGACGACGTCGAGGTGGCCGACCAGCAGGACCATCGGCCGCCCGTCGCTCGGCGGTCCGCCGACGACGAGACTGTGGCCGATGCGCTCGACGGGCTCGCCGCGGGCGCGCTGGGTGCGCTCGACGGCGTCGGCGATCGGTCCCTCCTCGCCGGTCACGCACATCCACCCGCAGTGCTCGAGCAGGCGGGCGAGCAGGTCGTTGCGGGTGGCGGTGGCCGGGTCAGGGGGCACGGGGGCCTCACTCGTTGGCGTGCAGTTCGGCGTTGAGTCCGCCCCAGTCGGCGTGGCCGCCGGCGCGTTCGAGCGCGGTCACGGTGCCGGTCACCGAGTCGCGGCGGAACAGCAGGTCGTCGCGGCCCGAGAGCTGCGCGGCCTTGACCACCTGACCGTCGGGCAGGGTGACCTTGGTCCCGGCGGTGACGTACAGGCCGGCCTCGACCACGCAGCCGTCGCCCAGCGAGATCCCGATCCCGGCGTTGGCTCCGATCAGGCACCGCTGCCCGACCGAGATCCGCTCGGTGCCCCCACCAGACAGCGTGCCCATGATCGAGGCGCTGCCGCCGATGTCCGAGCCATCGCCCACGACCACCCCGGCCGAGATCCGGCCCTCCACCATCGAGGCGCCGAGCGTGCCGGCGTTGAAGTTCACGAACCCCTCGTGCATGACCGTGGTGCCCGGCGCGAGATGGGCACCGAGGCGCACCCGGTCGGCGTCGGCGATGCGCACGCCCGAGGGAACCACGTAGTCGGTCATGCGTGGGAACTTGTCGACGCTGGACACCCGTAGCCGGCGGCCGGCAGCGGCATGCTCGAGCTGCAGTGCCTCGAACCCCTCGGCGTCGCAGGGACCCTCGTCGGTCCACACCACGTTGCTCAGCAGCCCGAACGCGCCGTCGAGGTTGGTGTCGTTGGGGCGCAGCTGGCGGCCGGAGATCAGGTGCAGCCGCAGGTAGACGTCGTGGGCGTCGATCGGCGGTGCGGCGAGGTCGGCCACGAAGGTCGCCACCGGCTGGCGGCGCGTGCGGGTGGGGGCGGGCGTGGTGGCTGCATCCGAGGTCACCGCGGCCACCGCCCGCGCCACCGGGTGGTCGGCGGCGAGGTCGACGTCCCGCAGGGACGCGCGGTGCAGCGGGTAGGTCGCGCTCGCGCCGTCGTGGCCGAGCGCATGGGCCAGCGCCACCGCCTCGCCGAGATCGCCGCCGGTGGCGGCCAGCGGGTACCAGGTGTCGAGCACCCGCTCGGAGCCCAGCGCGTGGGTCGCCAGGCCGATGCCGAAGGCGGCGAAGGTGGTCATGCGTGAAGGTCCCGGTCGGGGCGGGCAGGGCCGGACAGCAGCCTACCGAGATGCCCGGCCCGATCCGCAGCACCTCGGCGTCTTCCGATAGCGTCTGCCCGCATCCCGCCGCGCGACCGGAGAGGAACGGCGTGGACGAGCAGCAGCCCGGGTCGGATGCCGGCCCGTCCGACCGGACCGATCGAGGTGAGCCTGAGGACCGGACCGACTCGGCCGACCCGACCGCCGAGGTGCCGGTGGTGGTGGAGCGGCCGGTCGAAGCCCGCGCCCCGCTGCGCCATCCGGTTGCGCTCATGGGCACCAGCGTGGCCGGATTCGCGATGGGGGTCGCCGAGGTGGTGCCCGGCTTCTCGGGCGGGACGGTGGCGCTGGTCGCCGGGATCTACGAGCGGCTGGTGGCCGCGATCCGTCAGGCGACCCGGGCATTGTCGCTGGCGCTGCGGGGCCGTTTCGCGTTGGCGTTGCGGGCCCTGCTGGTGCTCGACTGGCTGTTCGTCGCGGCGCTGCTGGTGGGCATGGTCGCGGCGCTGGCCACCGTGGCCTCCCCCCTGCGGGCGCTGATCGACGAGCGGCCCGTCGAACTCTCGGCGGTCTTCCTGGGATTGGTGCTCGGTGCGGCGGGGTTGGCGGCGCGCCGGCTGCGGGCGCCCTCGGGGTGGCTCGGCCTGGTGGTGATCGCCGCCGCCGCCGGAGCGTTCATCGCCCTCGGCGCGGGCGGTGGGGTACGCCCCGATCCGTCGCTGCTGGCGATCCTGCTCGGCGGCATGATCGCGGTGTCGGCCTGGATCCTGCCGGGCGTGTCCGGGTCCTTCCTGCTGGTGGTGCTCGGGCTGTACGTGACGGTGCTGGACGCCCTGGCCGACCTGGACCTGGGCGTGCTGTCGGTGTTCGCGCTGGGCTGTGTGCTCGGGCTCGCGGCGTTCTCCACCCTGCTCAACTGGTTGCTGGCGAGGTACCACGACCTCGTGCTCGCCGCACTCATCGGCCTGATGCTCGGTAGCGCCCGGGTGCTGTGGCCCTGGCCGGCCGACGCGGGGATGGGCAGCCCGGAGCTCGCCGCCCCGGTGGGCGACACCGCGCTGCTCGCCGCGGCGTTCGGGCTGGTCGCGTTCGCGGCGATCTGGATGCTCGGGCTGACCGCCTCGGCGATCGAATCGCGCCGGCTGCGGTGGGTGCAGCGCCGCGCGGCGGCCCGGGGCACGGTCGGTGGTGAGGGCCGGGGGAGGTCGGGCGCCAGCGATGCGGGCCCGCTGCTCGAGGCCGACGTGCTCGAGGCCGACGTGCTCGAGGCCGACGTGCCCGGGACCGATCCGGCCGGGGCCGATCGGCGCGATGAGGAGCCCGAGTCCGGACGGGGTGGCGCCGCGGCGGGGTGAACCCGCCGAGCGCTCAGGTCGGCAGCCGTCCGGTTTCGATCGCCGTCGCCCACCGTCCGACCGCCTGCCGGCAGCCCTCCAGCGTCGGCACCAGCGCCAGGCGCAGCCACCCCGTGCCGCCCGGTCCGAATGCCCGGCCCGGCGTGGCCACGATGCGTTCGCGCAGCAGCGCCTCGGCGTAGGCCCCGTCGTCGCCGCCCGGCGCCCGGAACCAGACGTAGAAGGTCGCCTGCGATCCGGACACCTCGAGGTCGTGGGTGGCGAGGAACTCGAGGACGACCTGCCGCTTGGCGGCGAACACCGCGCGTCGTTCATCGACGTGCGACTGATCGTTCCAGGCCGCGATCGCCGCGGCCTGCACGAAGTCGGGCGAGGCGGTGCCCACGTTGGGACGCAGCAGTCGCAGTCGGGTGATCAGTGCCGGGTCGCCGATGATCGCGCCCGACCGGTAGCCGGTCATGCCCGAGCGCTTCGACAGCGACACGAAGGCCAGCACGCCGGTCAGGTCCCCGTCGCAGGCCTCGAGCACGCTCGGGGCGGGGGTGTCGAACCAGACCTCCTGGTAGCACTCGTCGGAGGCCAGCAGCAGGTCGTGCTCCCTGGCCACGGCGACCTGCCGACGGTAGTGCTCGACGTCGATGGTCGCGCCGGTCGGATTGTGCGGGTAGTTGATCCAGGCCGTGCAGGCCGCCGCCAGGCGGTCGGTGGGCAGCGCGGCGAGGTCCAGCCGCCAGTCGTCCTCGGCGTACAGCGTGACCGGGTCCGACCGGCCGCCGGCGAACAGCGCCCCACGGCCGTAGACCGGGTAACCCGGCTCGCCCCACAGCACCGCCCGGCGCGGTCCGTGCGCGTCGAGCACCGCCAGGGGGAGGTGGAACACCGCCTCCTTGCTGCCCGCCGAGGGCAGCACGTGTGCGTCGGGATCGACCTCGACACCGTGGCGGCGCGCCACCCACGCGGCGACGGCGACCCGCAGCTCGCGCTGCCCGGCGGCCGTTGGGTAGCGGCTGACCGGCCCAACGGCGTCGATCAGCGCCTGACGGATCATGGGCGGCGTCGGTTCGTCGGGGTCGCCGATCGAGAAGTCGGCCAGTGCCCGGCCGTCCGCGCGCAGTTCGTTGGCCAGATCCTGCAGCCGGGCCAGCGGGTAGCCGCCGAGCTGCGCGAGGGCCGGGTTCGAGGTCACCATGACCCGGGAGCCTACTGTCGGGCGGGGAGGCCGCAGTAGGCTGCCACGCGTGGACGACCTGCTGCGCACCGTGCTGGTCCGGTGCACCGGACGCGACCGACCCGGCATCACGACCGGGCTGCTGTCCGTGCTCGCTCGGGCCGGGGTGCAGCTGTACGACATGGAGCAGGTCGTGGTGCGCGACCGGCTCACCTTGGATCTGCTGGTCGGTCTGGGTGACAACGACGACGTGCTCAAGGATCTGCTCTTCCACGGCTGGGAGCACGGCCTGGCGCTGGACTTCGAGGTGGTGGAGGAGGGCGGGGGTGCGCCGCCCACCCCGACCAACCGGGCCGTGGTGACCGTCATCGGCCAGGTGCTCACCCCGGCGGCCCTGGCCGCGGTGACCGGGGCGATCGCGGCCGGGCACGGCAACATCGACCGCATCCAGCGTCTGGCCCGCCACCCCGTCGTCGCCTTCGAGTTCGTCGTCGTCGATGGCGACATCGACCGCATGCGGGTGGCCCTGATCGAGGCCAGCCGCAGCCATGAGGTCGATGTCGCGGTCCAGCGTGAGAGCCTGGAGCGCCGCGGCAAGCGGTTGGTCGTGCTGGACGTCGACTCGACGCTGATCCAGGACGAGGTGATCGAGTTGCTCGCCCACGAGGCGGGCTGCGGGGCCGAGGTGGCCGAGATCACCGCCCGGGCGATGGCTGGAGAACTCGACTTCGAGGCGTCGCTGCGCGAGCGGGTGTCCCGGCTGGCCGGCACCGAGGCCGAGGTCTTCGCGCGCGTGGGGGACCGGGTCCGGCTCACCCCGGGCGCCCGCACCTTCGTGCGCACGCTCAAGCGGCTGGGCTACACCGTCGCGGTGGTCTCCGGTGGGTTCACCCCGATCACCGACCGCCTGGCCGCCGAGCTCGGGCTCGACCACGCCATCGCCAACACCCTGGAGGTGGTCGACGGCCGGCTCACCGGCCGGCTGCTCGGCGCGGTCATCGACCGGGCCGGCAAGGCCGAGGTGCTGCGGCGCATCGCGGCGGCCGAGCACATCCCCCTCGAGCAGGTCGTCGCGATCGGTGATGGGGCCAACGACCTCGACATGCTGGCCGCCGCCGGGCTCGGGATCGCCTTCAACGCCAAGCCGGTGGTGCGCGCGCAGGCGGACACGGCCGTGTCGGTGCCCTATCTCGACGCGATCCTGTTCCTGCTCGGTATCCGTCGCGACGAGGTCGAGTCGGTCGAGGGCGACGACGGCGACGGGTTGCTCGGCGCGCCGTGACGTGGGTCGGCGGGTGGCCGCACCGATCGGCGAGGACGACCGCGGGCGCGTCACGCGTCGATGCGGCGCTCCAGCACGTCGGTGCGCCGCACCACGCGCATGCCGGCCCGGCGGTACAGCGCGACGGCTCCGTCGAGATCGACGTCATCGACGTCGAGCGCCGCCCCGGTCAACCCGCGACGCCGGAAGCCGGCGAAGGCCGTGCGCAGCAGCGCCATGCCCACTCCCCGGCGCCGCCAGCCGGGGACCACGGCCAGATCCCGCACCAGCCCGTCGTGGGCGGCACCCGGAGACTCGGCGCGGCACACCGCGAGGCCCACGACCTCGCCGGGGGCGCCCACGACCTCACCGGCGGCGGTCTCGGCGAGCAGGATCAGGTCGGGGTCGAAGCCCTCCCGGCCGAACCGGTCGACGATGAAGTCCTCGCGCCCGATCGGTAGGTGGGTCGGCACGTCGGCGAACGCCGACCGGTGGGCCCGCCAGATGCGCTCCTCGTCCTGTCCGGGGACCATGGACCGGACGTGCACCCCCGGGGGCCAGGCCGGTGCGGGTGGGGCGGCGTGCAGGTCCAGCCGCAGGGTCAGCAGGTGACGAACGGGGTGCAACCCGCGCCGGGCGAAGAACGCACGTGCTTCGTCGTCGCCGTCCACGACCGTGGTGGTCAGCAGCGCCGAGGTTCGGCCACGCGCACGTGCCTCGTGGCGGGCACGTTCGATGGCCTGGCCCACCAGGAAGCGTCCGATTCCCCGGCCGGTGTGCGTCGGGTGCACGCGACCGTCGCTGGTCACGACCACCTCGCCGTCGAAGGGATCCACCTCGACGTCGAGGTCGGCATAGGCGACCAGCGCTGGCCCGGCCTCGGGGTCCTCGACCAGCAGCGCATCGGTCAGGTCCGCGAGTTGCGACCACCGTGCCTCGAGGTCCCCCCGACGCACCGTGACGGCGCCCACCCTGGCCAGCGAGCAGGTGGCGTACAGCGCCGCCACCGCCGAAAGGTCCGGCCCAGCGGCGGCACGGGTCATGAGGCCTGCGGGCACCGGCGGTGCCGGGCGCGGATCGTCGGGTGGCATCCCGCGATGCTACGGGGATCGGGCCCACTACCCTCGTGGGTCGTTGCACCAAGCGCCCGTCCCCGGCAAGGAGCCCGGTGTGCCACGCGTCACCCTCTACCACCTCACCCGGCCGCGGCGGCTGCCGCTGATCGAGGAGAAGGGGCTGCGCACGCGGGCGGACCTGTCGGGAGTTCTCGGCCCGCCGGGCGACTTCGATGCTGCGGCGCCGGGGCGCTACGCCCACGGCAAGCGGGTTTCGGGGTGGTGGTCGTTGGAGCATGCGCGCACCCGGACCGGCGAGCACGGTGGTGGGCTGGTCAGCTACACCGTCGATCCGGCCAAGACCCTGGCGGCGCCCGCCGGCGAGCGCACGACGGCCGATGCCGACGCCTACTGGGCGGCTGCCCGGCCGCTGCGCGACTGGCTGGCCGACGGGGAGCCGCCCGTGGACCTCGAGGTCCACCAGAACCTGCCGGTGCGCGCCAAGCACGTACGTCTGCACGCCCCGCTGGTGACCGAGGACGAGCTCGGGCCCTACGCCCCCCTGGTGGCGGCGATCGCCGATTCGGACCGGTTGTCGGCCAAGGCGCTGATGCACCTGGCGATCATCGCCGCCGACGGGGATTTCGACGCGCCGGCGTTCACCGCGGCCTGCGCGCTGGCCTGGCGTGATGAGCCCGATGACGACGGGCTCATCCGAGAGCTGCGTCAGATCGGGCCCGACAACGTCGCCAGCGCCGTGCTCGCCGAGCTCAACGCCACCGCTCCCGAAGCGGTGCCGGTACTGCGTGAGGTGCTCGAGGAGACCCGCGAGTGGGCCGAGGAGCACGGAATCGGCGACAAGGACGGCATGTTCGCCCGCACGTCAGAGTTGCTCGGCCTGCTCGCCGACGACTGACCGCCGCGCCGAAGCTGCGCCACGGGCGGGCTGCGGCCTACAGGCTCACGAGATTGAGCCGGATGACGGTGGGCTCGTCGTCGTCCTCCTCGAGCTCGAAGCGCACGCGCTGGCCGATGCGCAGTTCCAGCAGCCCCGAGGCCCGGAACGCCTCGGCATCGAAGGGCAGCTCACGCAGGCTGTCGTCGAGCAGCGAGCCGGACCTCGTGCCGGGGTCGAAGTTGCGGACCGTTCCTTGGGGCATGGGGGCGACCTCGCGCAGGTGGGCGACGGGTGGCAGACTAGCGTCCCGACGCTGCCGGCCCCTGGTCGCGCCATCGCGCGGGGGCCGTTGCGCTGAGGGAGGGCGAGGATGTCGGGAACGCCGGGTTCCGAGGACCGTGGCCAGCCGCCGCCGGACCGGTCGAGCTCCGCCGGTCGGCAAGGGGGCGCGGCTGATCGCGGGAGGCACGGCCCGGCGCGGCCGCCCGGTCCGCACGAC
>SKJO01000023.1 GCA_007121975.1 Nitriliruptoraceae bacterium
AGGTCGTGCGCGAGGAGTGCGACGAGGGCCGGACCGCGATCGTCACGACCCACGACGTGGGGACCGCCGCACTCGCCGACCTCGTCGTGGTCATGGCAACCCGGCTGATCGCGGCGGGCGAGCCCGCGACCGTGCTGCGCTCCGAGGTGCTCGCCGAGGCCTACGGGGGCCACCTGCACGAACTCGATGACGGCGGCCACGTGCTCGACGAACCGGCACCGCACGACGGCCACCAGCGGGCCAGCGACCGTCCCCGCTGACCAGCCGCATCGGGCCGCATCGGGCCGCATCGGGCTGCAGCGAGGCGAACGATGCCGGACCGGCGGCGGCAGCACGGCGGCAGACCGGTGACGGACAACCGGCACCGCGGCAGGCCGGTTGCGGGTAGCCCGCGAGAACTCCCTTGCTCCTAGGAATCGTTCCTACTATGGTTCCCCGACACCCGATCGAAGGAACCCGACATGACCGCAATCCACACCCGTCACCGCACGGGACTGTGGGCACTGCTCGCCGTCCTGGCCGCGCTGGCACTGGCGCTGGGCACCCCGGCCACCGCCATCGCTGACGACGACGACCACGGCCACTCGCATGACGACGACGACCACGGCCACTCCCACGACGACGACGACCACGGCCACTCCCACGACGACGACGACCACGGCCACTCCCACGACGACGGGACGCCGGCCGGAGGCGCCGACGCAGGCATGGGCGGCGCCGCGACCTCGACCTCACCTGCGGGTGCGCTGCTGTGGCTGGCGGCCGTGATGGCGCTGGCCACGCTCGGCGCTGCCGTGTACCGACGGCAGGCGACCACGCGCTGACCCGCCCGTCGAACAGGTGATGTCGCCAGGCAAGGCGACGAGCAGGCCGTCCCTGAGAGGGATCGGCCTGCTCGTCGTGCTGGCGACCGTTCTCACCGGCGCAGCAGGACCCCCGCAACTCAGCGTTGGTGACACGACCCCAGCGGCCACCCCGCCCCCGGTCGATGCGCCGGTCCTCGGGGACGCATCCCCGCAGCAGGCGGATGCGGCGGATCATCGGCCGCAGGCGCAACTGGACCAGGCGAGCCGGCCCCCCGCGGTGCGCAACGCCATCGAGGCCTCCCGTCCCTCACGACCTGCACACCGGGAGGCTGACCGGCCCGTGCGGGTGCGGGTGCCCGGACACGACGTGGACGCACTGGTCGCCGCCACCGGGCTCGATGCGCAGCGCCGACTGCAGGTCCCCGAACCCGACCTCGCCGGATGGTACGAGCGCTGGCCCCGGCCCGGGGAGGCCGGTCCCGCGATCCTGGTCGGCCACGTCGACTCGCACGACGGCCCGGCGGTGTTCCACGGCCTGCTCGGCGTGCGTACCGGCGACATGGTCGAGATAGAGCGCGCCGACGGGGTGATCGCGCGCTTCGTGGTCGACCGGATCGAGCAGCACCCCAAGGACGCATTCCCGACGCAAGGGGTGTACGGGCCGGTGGCGACGCCCGAGCTGCGGCTGATCACCTGTGGGGGTCCCTTCCTCCGTGAGCAGGGCAGCTACCGGGACAACGTGATCGTGTTCGCACGGCTGGTCGAGCTCGTCGCGACCCGATCCGCGACACCATCCCGGGCCAGGCATCCCTCGGCGTAGACTGCCGGCCCACCCCCTGCCGAGGCCCGCCCGCGTGGAGCGCGATCCGATCCATCACGATGCCGTCGAGCGCGCGACGGACATCTTCCGCGCGCTCTCCAACCCCGTGCGGGTCGCCATCGTGCGGGAGCTCGCGCTCGGCGAGCGCGCCGTGCACGAGTTGGTCGAGGCGCTCTCGGTCCCCCAGCCCCGCATCTCCGAGCATCTCGCGACCCTGCGCGGGGCCCGACTCGTCGATCGGGAGCGCCAGGGACGCTCCGTGACCTACCGCCTCACCGACCACCACGTGGCCCACATCGTCGAGGACGCGGTCGTGCACGCGGGTGAGCAGGGGTCGACGAACGATACATCGTGACATCGCGATACTTCGATGCTACGCTGAAGGGCAGCCGATCCCGGAGCCCAGCGATGCCAACCTGCACCACCCATGACGCGCACACCCACGTCCACGGCCCCGACTGCGGGCACGCGGCCGTGGAGCACGACGGCCACGTCGACTACCTGCACGACGGTCACGTCCACCACCTGCACGGCGACCACGTCGACGAGCACGATCTCGGCAACGCACACGTCGTCGCCGCCCCCCACGACCACGTCCACGGGCCGGACTGCGGCCACCCCACCGTCGAGCATGGCGACCACGTCGACTACCTGCACGGCGAGCACCGCCACGCACACCACGGCGACCACTACGACGAGCACTGAGGACGCCGAGCGCAGCACGCTTCCACACGGGCAGGCCGCAGCGGCCTGCCCGTTCCCCTGCCGCCACGCCGTCGATCGACACTGCGTCGGACGGCGTTCCGCCCGACGACGTTCCGTCCGCCATGGGTAATAGGAACGATTCCGATACTTGCTATCCTTCCGGTCGCACCCGACGACCGAGTCCCGGATGGCCCACCAACCCCCTGCGACCAGCACCGATCCGATCGTGATCCTCGGTGCCGGACCGGCCGGTCTGGCCTGCGCCACCGTCCTGGCCTGTCACCACCATCCCCGCCAGCTGCGGATTCTGGACCCCTCGGGGACCTGGCTGAGCGACTGGCGCCGCCGCTTCGCCCAGCAGGAGATCCCCACGCTGCGCTCCCCCGCGGTCCACCACCCCCACCCGGACCCGTTCGCGCTGCTGGGTACCGGGGACCGGGAGGGGCTGGTCCGCAGCGGGGGAACCTACCTGCCGACCCCGGCGCGCTTCGAGACGTTCGTCGACGAGCTCACCGGGCACCTCGGGCTCGCGGACCGGGTGGAGCCGCTGCATGCGCTCGGCCTCGAGCAGGGCACCGGGGGCCAACCCGTGCTCGCGCTGTCGGATGGCACCCGGCTGCCCGCGGACCGGGTCGTGGTGGCGACCAACGCCCGCCGGGCGGTGATCCCCCCCGCACTGCGCGAGCTCGTCGGCGACCCCCGGGTCGCGACCGGTGAGCAGGCCGATGTGCGCACCGCGTGCGAGTCGCGCATCACCGTCATCGGCGGTGGGCTGTCGGCTGCCCACCTGGCGATCGGCGCCGCGCAACGCGGCGCGCGGGTCACGATGCTGGCCCGCCGCCGGCTGACGGTGCGGCGCTTCGACGTACACCCGAGCTGGCTCGGCCCCCGCAAGCTGCGACCCTTCGCCGCCGAGGCCGACCCGGTGGTGAGACGCCGTGCCATCGAGGTGGCCCGGGGCGGAGGGAGCATCCCCCCGCGGATCCACGCACGGCTGCACGAGTGCGTCGAAGCCGGACGCGTCGAGCTGCGCGAGCGCGCATCGGTGATCGGGGCCGACCAGCGGCCGGCGGGGATCGTGCTGCACCTCGACAACGGCACCGCGGTCGAAACCGACCGCCTGTGGCTGGCGACCGGTGGCCGGGTGGACGTCAGCGCCGATCCACTGCTGGCCGGGCTCGCCACGCACACGGTGATCGCCGACGGGCTCCCCGAGCTGTGCGAGGACCTGACGTTCCCCGGCACCCGCGTGCACCTGGCGGGCGCCGCCACGGGGCTGCGGCTGGGGCCGACCGCCGGCAACCTCATCGGGCACCGACGGGCCGCGGCCCGGATCGCGGCAGCGGTCCGGGGCGAGGACCCGGAGCGGGCCGATCGGATCCAGACCGGTGCCGGCGCCTGCCCCCGGCTGCCTCGGTGGTGACCCCCGTGGAGGGGCCCGGTAAGCGGTGCTGAACGCGAGTGGGCGAGCCTGGGGGCGGCGGTGGGTGTTGCCGGCTGGTTGCCTGACGGGGGTGGAGGGACGACGTTACCGCTGCGGGCCGGCCGCTTGGACGGACCGGCTACTGCGCTGCACGGCCTGGGCTGGCCGCGGTACCCGGTCGTGGGTGCGCGGGGCACCGTGCGACCTCCCCTCGACCGTTCGGCGACCCAACGGCGACGACGACCGGCGGCCGCACAGGTGGTCAAGAACGCGCGTCCACGCGAGATTCCCGCCTCCCGGGACCACCGACGGGCCCACAACGCGCGTCCACGCGAGATTCCCGCCGCACGGGACCACCGACGGGCCCACAACTCGCGTCCACGCGAGGTTCCCGACCCCCGGGACCACCGACGGGCCCACAACGCGCGTGGACGAGAGTTTCGCCCCCCGGCGGCGACGAGCGGCGGCCGCGACGACCGGCGGCCGCGAAGATGACGGCGCCGGCCGTCACCAGACCGTCACGGCACCGCGTGCGGCCCAGAACCCGCGGCCACGCGAGGTTCCCACCCCCCGGACCACCGACGGGCCCACAACTCGCGTCCACGCGAGGTTCCCGACCCCCGGGACCACCGACGGGCCCACAACGCGCGTGGACGAGAGTTTCGCGCCGCCGGCCGCAACGAGCGGCGGCCACGACGGCAGCAACGAGCAACCGCCGCGACGACCGCAACGATCAGCACCCGATCACCCGCTCAGCCGTCCTCGGGTGCCGGTCCGCTGTCGATGTGCCGCAGCTGCCGCCCCCCGAGCACGTGGAAGTGCAGGTGTTCGATCGCCTGGCCGCCCCGGCTGCCGACGTTGGTCGCGATCCGGTAGCCGTTGGCCACACCTTGCTCCTCGGCGACCCGACGTGCGAGCCGGAAGCAGGTCGCGAGCAGCTCCGCGTCGGCGTCAGTGAGCTCGTGCGCGGAACCGACGTGCCGCTCAGGCACGATGAGCACGTGCACCGGCGCGCGGGGAGCAATGTCGCGGAACGCGATCACGCCCTCGTCCGCGCCGACCCGCTCGGAGGGCACCTCCCCCGCCACGATCGAGCAGAACAGACACGTGTTCGCCATACGAGCACCTACCGGGTGGGGGATTGCGTCCAGGCTACTCGTCGCCGCGCGAGGTGGCCGCTGCCGCCGCCGCCTGCACCTGGCCGCTGTTGAGCACGAGCACCTCTGCCGTGCTCGACCCGCACAGCACCCCGAGCGCCTCACGCAGCTGCGCCCGGGGGAGCCCGGCAGGCAGTTCATCGACGAACGCCACCGCCCGTGGCTGGGCCAACCCTCCGAGGCTGTCGTGGACGTGCTCGCGCAGCTCGCGGGCCACCCGTCCGGTCACCGGCGGCGCCGCGTCGTCGGCGAGTACCACGCAGGCCACGACCGCCTGACCGCTGCGACGATCGGGCCGGGCCACCACCTCGGCGCGGGCGACCAGAGGATGCTCCTCGAGCACGTCGCGGACCTCATCGGCCGACACCAGTTGTCCGGACACGCTGATGACCGGGTCGATGCGCCCGAGCACCGTGACCTGCCCGTCCCGCTCCCGGCGGGCACGGTCACCGGTGGCGTAACGGCCCGGCCATTTCCACATCCGGTCGGACGCCGACGGGTCGGGGTGACGCACGCCCAGCAACGTCGCCGGCCATGGATGGCGCAGGGTCAGCTCACCGACCGCGCCCACGCCGACCGGACCTCCCCGGGCGTCGACGACCTCGAAGCCCGGGTCGGGCAGCGGCGGGTCGGTTGGCGGCTCGACCGACACGATCGCCCCCAGCTCGATCTGGCCCCACCCGTCGCGCACGACCGCCCGTCCCCCACCCACGTCCCGGCGCAGCCAGTCGCGGGTCTCGTCGTCGATCGGCTCACCGAGGTGCACGATCGAGCGCAACGAGTCCAACCGTGCCTGCGACGGCGGACTGTCGACCCAGTGGCGCAGGTTGCGGGCGACCGACGGGGTGGTCACGAAGGCATTCACCCCGTAGTGCTCGATCATCTGCCAGGCCCGTGCCCGGGTGGGCGTGCCCAGCGTCCCCTCGAACAGCACGGTGCTCGCGCCGGCACACAACGGGCCGTACACCGCGTGGGTCTGGCCGGCGATCCAGCCGATGTCGACCGCGCACCAGAACACGTCGTCAGGTCCGGTCGACAGCGCGCGGCGGTGCAGCGCGGAGGCGTAGACCAGGTACCCGGCGCTGCGGTGCACGACGCCGATCGGCGCCCCACGGCGGTCAGCGAGGTACACGACCGACAGCGCCGCGTCCGCTGGCAGGCTCACCGGGGCACCGGCCCGCTCGTCGTGCTCTCGCAGCGCCGCGCCGGCGTCGCGCAGCTCGTGGAACCAGCGGTCGCCCTCGTACCAGGCGATGTCGATGCCGGTGCGCCGCACCACCACCGTGTGATCCACGCCGGGCGTGGCCGCCAGAGCCTCGTCGGCCCGGGCCTTGAGCGGCAGGACCACCCCCCCACGCCAGCTGCCGTCCTGGGTCACCAGGATCCGGGGCTCGAGGTCCACGAGCCGATCGGCCAACGCCTCGGCCGGCAGGGTGGGTGACAGCACCCCGTGCACGGCACCCAGCCGGGCGCAGGCCAGCATCACCACGACGGTCTCGGGAATCAGCCCGAGGTACAGCGCGACCCGGTCACCCCGGCCCACCCCCAGCTGGGCGAGCCCGGCCGCGGTCGCCGCCACCTCCTCGGCGAGCTCGGCGTAGGTCAGCTCGCGCCGGTCGCCGGGCTCACCCTCCCACAGCAGCGCGGTGCGCCCGGCACGGTCCTCGAGGTGGCGGTCGACGCAGTTGACCGCGACGTTGAGCTCACCGTCGACGAACCAGCGGGCGGCGGGTCCAGGCTCGGGGTCGCCCAGCCGGGTGAAGGGTCGCGTCCAGCGCAGTGTGGCCGCCTCACGCTCCCATGCGGCCAGCGCCCCCTCCCGCGCGGGTTCCAGGGTCGGATCACCACCCATTGGTCGCCATCCTCTCCAGCAGCACGGCGGTCTGCTCGAGCTCGGGGAGCACGACCTCGAGGAGCGTCTGGGCGGCGAAGCTGGGGGGCCCGCCGGTGGCCGCGAGCGCCGCGGCTGCCGTGCCGTCCGGCCGCAGCACGGGCACTGCGACCTCGAGGTGATCGCGCAGCCCGTCGACCGGGGCGATGCGGTGGTCCGCCCGCGACCAGGTCTCGAGATCCGCCAGGCTCGGGCTGTCGGGTGCGTCGGTGAGCCGCTTCCAGGTTCCGGGGCCGGCGCGTCCGGCCAGCAGCTGGCCCGCCGCCGTGCTGGTGGCAGGGAAGCTGCGGCCGATCCGGCGCAGCAGGGCACGATCCGCGCCATCGATGCGTTCGACGTAGACCACGTGGTCGTCGATGAGCATCGCGACCAGCACCGTCGCCCGGGTCCGGTTGCGCAGGTCCACCACGTAGGGCATCAACTGCTGCAGCAGCGGCTGGCGCTGCACGTAGCTCTCGGCCAGCCGGACCAGCTCGGAGCCGAGTCCGTAGCGTGAGGAGGCGGGATCCTGCTCGACCAGCCCCGCCGCAACCAGGCTGCGCAGCAGGCGGTGCACGGTGGGCATCGACAGCCCGGAGCGGTCCGCGAGGTCGCTGAGCTGCTGGAATGCCGGGCCCTTGCTGAGCAGGTCGAGCAGCAGCGACGCGTTTCGCACGGTGCCGAGCGTGCCCTTGGGCGGGTGGGTGGCCGGCACGGCACCTCCTCGACGTCAACGCCGGTGAAGCGTAACCCAACTCCGCCGAGCGGCAAGCTCTTCCTAGTTTGGGTATTGACTTCCGGATAGCGGAATGGCAGCATCCCCCCGGGAGCGGGTCCGCTGCCGTTGGGAGACGCTGGCGGACCCGACGACGCCGCACCTGGTGCGCTCATGCGCACCAGCGGGTGCGGTCCGTCACGACCAGGGAGCCGACCGTCGTGTCACGCGCGTACCGCTTCAGCCTCAACGGCAGCGACCTCGAGCCGGGCCATCAGCAGTTGGTCATCGACAAGGTCGGCCTGCGCTTCGGCGGGGTCCAGGCCCTCAAGGAGGTCAGCCTCGAGGTCGTGCAGGGCGAGATCCACGCCATCATCGGCCCGAACGGTGCCGGCAAGACCTCGCTGCTCAACTGCATCAGCGGCGTCTACCGGCCCCAGGAGGGCGGCATCCGGCTACACACCGGATCAGGCGAGGCGCCCGACCTGACCCAGACCCGCCAGCACCAGATCGCCCGGCTCGGGGTGGCGCGGGCGTTCCAGAACATCGAGCTGTTCAAGCACATCAGCGTGCTCGACAACCTGATGCTCGGCCGCCACGTGCACATGAAGCACTCGGTATGGCGCTCGGCGCTGTTCTTCGGCCCGGCCCGACGCCAGGAGATCCAGCACCGCGAACTGGTCGAGGAGGTCGTCGACTTCCTCGAGATCCAGGCCCACCGCCACGCGCACGTCGGCGCGCTGTCCTACGGCCTGCAGAAGCGGGTCGAGGTCGGCAGGGCGATCTGCCTGCAGCCCGCCCTGCTGCTGCTCGACGAGCCGATGGCCGGCATGAACACCGAGGAGAAGGAGGACATGGCCCGCTTCATCCTCGACGTCAACGACCTCGCCGGGGTCACCGTGGTGCTCAT
>SKJO01000069.1 GCA_007121975.1 Nitriliruptoraceae bacterium
GACCGTTTCACCCAGGTGGTCGACAACCTGCTGTCCAACGCCGTGAAGTTCTCTCCGGCCCGGGCCGGTGCGGTGGTCAGCGTGGCCTGTGCCCGTGACGACGGGCACGTCTGGCTCGGGGTACAGGACGAGGGGGTGGGGATGGCCCCCGAGGTGGTCGCCCGGGTGTTCGAGCCCTTCACCCGCGGGGATCAGCACGCGACCGACGGGGAGCGCAGCTCCGGGCTGGGTCTGGCCATCGCTCGCTCGATCATCGCCGCCCACGGCGGCCGGATCGACGTGGACAGCGAGCCGGGCAAGGGCGCGTGCATCGAGGTGCGCATCCCGGTCGACGGCCCGGACGCGGGAGCGTGAGCTCCGGTCGGAGCTGTGCCGGGATCACCGGCCGGTGCGCAACTGCAGGGTGCCGAGCGCAACGTTGGCCTCGAGGTCGATGACCGGCTCGCCCGGCGCGGTGGTGTGCACGGCCCCGTCGCGGGTCACGAACCCGTCGCCGAGTTCCCGGCTGCCCAGCGTGGACGTCGCCGAGATCCGGGCCGGCCGGTCGCCGGGCAGCACCACGCGTACCGCCGACATCCCTGCGGAGATGCGTACGGCGAGGTGGCGGCGCAGCTCCCCGGTGAGCCCCAACGAGAGGTTGGCCGCCCCGCCGTCGACACGCAGGCGTGCCGCCGCCAGGTTGCCGAGCCCGACCGCGTCCAGCCCGCCGGCCCCGACCTGGAGTCGGACCTCGTCGGCGTCCACCGGGTTGGGTGCGGCCACCCGCACGTCGACCGCGCCCGCGCCCGCACGCAGCGACAGGCCGCGCAGGGGCAACCCCGTCAGGTCGAGGTCGACGTCGCTGGCGCCGGTGTCGAGCTCGAGCCGGAAGGCCCGGGAGGCGCCGAGCGACAGCCGGCAGGTCGGCACGCCCTCGAGCAGGCCGACCGCCCGGTCCAGGGACCGGTCCTGGCTCAGCGTCACGCAGCTGCCCTCGACGTGCAGGCGGACCGGATCGCGACCGCCCGGGTCGTGGTAGCTGCCCTCGGCCCAGCCGTCGACGGCGCCGGGACCCACCCGCAGGCGGCAGGCACCCAGCTGCAACCGCAGCAGGGGGTCGTCGACCTCGAGGTCGGGGATCCGGATGGGGGTGTCCGTGGGAGCCATGGGGCGATCCTGCGTCAGTCCGGTGCGCGGCGGGTGTGCTTGTCGGCATACATGCGCTGATCGGCGGTCGCGAGCACGGCGGTCGGATCGTCTCCGGGGGCGGCGATGGCCGTCCCGGCCGACAGCCCGACGCGGGCGCTGCCCACCGACAGGCGGATCGGCCGCTCCACCGAGTCGCGCACGCGGGCGATCAACTCGTCGAGCTGCCGGGGGTCGCGCGCGTCGCGCACCAGCAGCAGGAACTCGTCTCCGCCGAGGCGTGCGGCCAGGTCCGAGCTTCGTACGGTGCGGCTCAGGCGCCGGCTCACGGTCAGCAGCAGCTCGTCGCCGGCGGCGTGCCCCAGCTCGTCGTTGATCGCCTTGAACCCGTCGAGGTCGAGGTAGACCAGCCCGACCGGCACCTCGGGCAGCGTGTCTTCGAGCCAGGCCATCGCCGCGTCACGGCGCACCAGACCGGTGAGGTCGTCGTGGTCGGCACGGTGCGCGAGTCGCAGCTCCTCGTGCTTGCGCCGCGTGATGTCGGTCCAGGTGATCACCGCACCCTGGGCGGCGGTGAGCTCGGCGGCGCGGACCAGCCACCACCGCATCCCATCGTCGGTCATCGCGGCCAGCTCGATCTCCTCGGGATCGTGGGCCACGGCCGGGTCGAGAACCCGCTGGACGAGCCCGTCGAGTGACCGGGCCCCGAACTCGTCGGGCCAGCCGGTGACCAGTCCGCCCGGGGAGGTTTCGTCACCGACGAGGTCCAGCAGTGCCTCGTAGGCGGCGTTGGCGTGCAGGGGGCGGGCCTCGTTGTCGACCACCAGGGTCGGGTCCTGCAGCGCGTCGACGATGGCGTAGGCGAAGCGCTCCCGGTTGGCGGCGAGCTCGCTGGCCGCGATCGCATCGGTGACGTCCTCGATGGTGACCACGACCCCGAGCTCGGTGTCGTCGCGGCCGGTCAGTGGTGCGGTGCGCAGGGCCCCGTGCCGTCCCGACGGCAGCCGGATGGTCGGCCCGGGACGGTCCGGGTCCGGCTCGAGCGAAAGGTGCCCGGCGACCTCGGCGGTGTCCTCGTCGTCGAGCTGGGTCAGCCACCGGTCGCCGACGAGCTCGTCGTAGGTCGCGTCGAACAGCCGCTCGAGGGTCGCGTTGGCGTAGACCAGGCTGCCGTCCCGGCCGAGGTGGGCGATGCCGGTGGGCGAGGAGTCGGCCACCGCTCCCAGCGTCTGGCCGATGGCCCGCTTGACCGCGAGGAAGTGGCTGATCTCGCCCGCGTCGTCGCGCAGCGGGGTGATCACCATCTCGTCGGTGTACAGCGTGCCGTCGCGCCGCTTGTTGACCAGCTCGCCCCGCCAGATCTCCCCGCGCAGCACCGTGTCCCACAGTTCGCGGTAGAAGTCCCGGTCCTGGAGCCCCGAACTGAGCAGCTGCGGGGTGCCCCCGACCGCCTCCGCGGCGCTGTAGCCGGTGACCTCGGTGAACGCCGGGTTGACGTAGACGATCCGGCCCGAGGTGTCGGTGATGACGACCATGTCGCTGAGCGTTTCGAGCGCCATCGACGCCAGGCCTGCCGGTGCCTCGGGGAGTCTGGGTGGCTCGGTGGGTGGTGAGGTCACGGTGCAGACTCCACGATGCTGGCTGGATTGGGGGCAGGAGCGGGTGGCGGCGGCTCGTGGCCGGATCCCGCCCTCCACCAGCAGTCGATCAGGACCCTAGGTGCCGGCGGGCGGGAGCGCCACGATCCTCCGCTGCCGATCCGGCGCTGCGGGAGGTCACGGCGGGTCGGTCAGCAGCGGGCCGGCCAGCTCACGCAGGGGCGTCTCGCTGGGCCCGGCGGCGGTCGCCACCGATCGCTGGGCGTAGTCGACGCCGGCCGTCAGCGGCAGGAGCGGCGGCGTGCCGAAGGTGACCACGACCCCCCCGGCGGCTTCGACGAGCACGGTCCCGGCGGCCACGTCCCAGACCTTGGGCACGCGGGCGAGCGAGGCGGCGGCGATCCCTTCGGCGACCACGGCCAGGTCGAGCGCGGTCGAGCCCATCACCCGCGGGTTGAGCCGGATGTGGGCGGCCCGCGCCCGGCGGGCGGTGCCCGTGGTCAGCATCAGCGGCACGTGTCCGTTGCGTGCATCGCGCCAGTCCACGACCGGTCCGACGCGGATCGGCCGCCCATCGCGCCAGGCTCCGGCGCCACGCTGGCCGACGTAGCGGCGGCCGAGGACCGGCGCATCGATGATCCCGAGCACCGGGGTACCGGCGTGCGCGAGCGCGATCGACACGCACCAGTAGGGCAGGCCGGTGGTGAAGTTGGAGGTGCCGTCGATCGGGTCGATCACCCAGCACCATTCGGTGTCGGGCACCACGGTGGTGCGTTCCTCGCTGAGCAGGCCGTGCGACGGGAACGCGGTCGTGATCGCGTGGCCGAGCCGCTCGTCGACCTCGAGGTCGATCGCGGTGACCGGGGTGCCGTCGCCCTTGGCCTCCGGGCTGACCCGTCCGGTGGTTGCCAGTAGCCGCGGTGCGAGCTCGTCGAGCGCTGCCTGCGCCACGCGGCGGGCGTGGTCGATCAGCGCGGGCTCGGACGCGGAACGCAGGGGCACCGTGGGCTCCCGGTCGGGTGGGCTCGCCCGGCGTCGCGCGGGCGGCCGCAACCCTACCCGCTGGCCTCCGGGTCTCCGGTCGGTTCGCATGTTCGGTTACGTACGGGTAAGTTACGCATCCGTAGATGTCAGGGGAGCAGCGGGTCCGTGGCTGCCGGGGGAGAGCCGGCCGCCACGGACCCGCCCCGTAGGCCACCCACCGCACCGAAGGCGCGACTATGGCGCAGCTCACCGTCCCACCCGGCCCCCGGGATGAGACCCCGACGCTGCGGGGCATCACCCTGGCCGAGCCCCGGGCCCTGTTCTGGCAGCGGGTGTCGCTGGCCGCGATCACCATCGCCCCCCTGCTCGCGCTCGTCGCCGTCATCGTCGGGTGGTGGGGCCGGGGGATCAGTGCCGTGGACCTCGGGCTGCTGCTCGGCTTCTACGTCGTGTCCGGGCTCGGCATCACGGTGGGCTTCCACCGCCTGTTCACCCACCAGAGCTTCCGCGCCCACCGCACGGTGCGCGTCGCGCTCGCGGTGGCCGGATCGCTGGCGATCCAAGGGTCGGTGACCGACTGGGTCGCCACCCACCGGCGCCACCACGCCTACTCCGACCGGCCCGGTGATCCACACTCTCCGCACGTGGATGCCAGCGGGGGACCGATGGGCATCCTGCGTGGCCTGTGGTACGCGCATGTCGGCTGGCTGTTCGCCCCGGACGTCACGGTCGCGGAGGCCTGGGCCCCGGACCTGCTGCGCGATGAGGACGTGCAGCGGGTGTCGCGCGCCTTCCCCTGGCTGGTGCTGGTCTCGGTCCTGCTCCCGGGGGTGCTCGGCGGGCTGCTGAGCGGCTCGCTGGCGGGGGCTGCCTCGGGACTGCTGTGGGGCGGGTTGGTCCGCATCGCACTGCTGCACCACGTCACGTGGTCGATCAACTCGATCTGCCATGTGTTCGGCACCCGTCCCTTCGAGTCCCACGACGAGGCCCGCAACAACGCGCCCATGGCGCTGCTGGGGTTCGGTGAGGGCTGGCACAACGCCCACCACGCCTTCCCGGCCTCGGCCCGCCACGGTCTGCGGTGGTGGGAACTGGACGTCTCCTACCTCGTGATCCGTGGGCTTGCGCTGGTGGGACTGGTCCGCGACATCAAGGTCCCGAGTCCCACCCAGCTGGCACGGCGCACCCGGACCCGCGAAGCCCGGGCACCCGCGTCGTGATCGGCATCGCCGCGTAGGCTCGGGGGTGGCGCCCGGCGGCGGCGCCCCGGGCCGAGGAGCGCGCATGGGTGCCGACAAGCGGGTGCGGATGAGCGCCGAACAGCGGCGCGAGCAGTTGGTGGGCGTGGCCCGCTCGGTGTTCGCCGAGCGCGGCTACGAGGCCGCTACGGTCGAGGAGATCGCGGAGCGGGCCGGGGTGTCCAAGCCGGTGCTCTACCAGCACTTCGGGGGCAAGGAAGGCGTCTACGCCGTGGTGGTCGACCGTGAGGTGCGGACCCTGACCGCGTCGATCGGCACGGCTTTCGAGTCCGAGCGGCCGCGCCAGGTCGCCGAGGCCGCCGCCGAGGCGTTCCTGACCTACGTCGAGGAGCGCGAGGAGGGGTTCCGGGTGCTGCTGCGCGACGCACCCATCGGCATCACCGGCGGGTCGTTCGCCTCGGTCATCACCGCGGTCGCCGAGCGCGCCGAGCGCTCGCTGGTCGCCGGGTTCTCCGAGCGGGGCTTCGACGCCGAGGCGGCGCCGATGTACGCGGTCATGCTCGTCGGAGCGGTGGCACTGGTCGGAGAGTGGTGGCTCGAGCATCCGGGCCTGGGCCGTGACGAAGTGGTGGCCCACGTCATGAACCTGCTCTGGCTCGGGCTGCGCGGACTGACCCCCGATCCCCTCGAGGGCCGCTCATGAGCGCACTTCGCGTCGCGGCGGTCCAGCACGACATCGCCTGGGAGGACCGGGACACGACCCTGGCCGCGCTCGCACCGCAGGTGTCCGCCGCAGCCTCGGCCGGCGCCGGGTTGGTGGTCCTGACCGAGATGTTCGCCACCGGGTTCTCGATGGCGACCCATCGCACCGCCGAACCCCTCGCTGGCGCGACGGTGGACTGGATGCGCGAGCAGGCCGCCTCCCACGGCGTCCACCTGGCCGGATCGCTGGCGCTGCGCGGACCGGGTGGCAGGTTGCCGACCAACACCCTCCTGGTGGTCGGGCCCGACGGGGGCGTGCAGCGCTACGACAAGCGCTATCCGTTCTCCTACGCCGGGGAGCACGAGCGCTTCGCCTCCGGCGACGAGCCGGTCGTCGCCGAGGTCGCCGGGGTGCGCCTCGGGTTGTCGGTCTGCTACGACCTGCGGTTCGCCCCCGGGTACTGGCAGCAGGCGGCGGCGGTGGACGCCTACCTCGTGGTCGCCAACTGGCCGGCCACCCGTCGGGAGCACTGGCGCTGCCTGCTGCGCGCCCGGGCGATCGAGAACCAGGCCTACGTGGTCGGCGTCAACCGGGTCGGCGAGGGCGGGGGGCTGGCCTACGCCGGGGACAGCGCGGTCATCGACCCGCTCGGCCAGACCCTGGTCGGCGCGGCCGAGGCGCCCACCCTGCTGCTGGCCGATCTCGATCCGGCCGTCGTCACCGAGGTCCGGGCCCGGCTGCCGTTCCTGGCCGACCGGCGCGGAGACGGTCAGTCACCGGAGGGTTCGAGCACGGCCTCGTCGAGCTGAGGAGGAGCGCGCAGCGGGTCGGGTCCGTCGTCGTCTCGGTGGTGCACGAGGAAGCGGCGGGTCCAGGTGTCGACGATCTCGTGGACGCGGTCGGGGGCGAGTTCGCCGGTCAGCCCCAGACGTGGAGCCAGCGGGGAGAGGTAGCGCAGGACCGTCACGTCCTCGTGCCGCGTACCCATGATCGTCACCCGACCCTGTCCGGCCGTCGAGGCGGCGTGCAGGCGACGCAGGCGCACGGCGTTGTCGTTGTCGGCCCACTCCTCGCTCACCAGCGACAGCAGCGGGACCTCGAGCCCCCCACCGATCACCGCGTCGGGTACCGGCTCGACCCATGGGTCGAAGCCGATCACGGTGTGGCAGCGCGGATCCGTGGCGCAGTGCAGGATCGCCGCTCCACCCCCCGTCGAGTGGCCGAGCACGGCGATGCGTCCGAGGTCGAGCCGGTCGGTGAGCGGTTCGACCCCGACCTGCTCGAGATGGTCCAGGGTGGTGGCGATGTCGTCGGCGAACATCGCCACGAGCCGCTCGGACGCGGCGTCGCGGACGTCGGCGGGCACGTCGTCGGGCAGGGCTGCCGGATCATGGCCCACGACCTCGCCGTCGGGGAACACGGTGGCCATCGAACCGTAGGTGTGGTCGATGGCCACGACGACGTTGCCGTGGCTGGCCAGCGACTCGACCAGGTCGAGCTGCGCGGTGCGGAACCCCGTCCAGCCGTGCGACAGCACCACCACCGGGAGTCGGGCCTGCTCGTCGCGGCCGACCTGGCCGTTGGATATCGGTGCGGCTCCCGCCACGGCGTTGGTCACCACTCCATCGAGGTGACCGAGCGCGAAGCGCGGCAGACCGAGCTCAGCGGCCACCGTGCGGGTGAACTCGCCGCCCCCGGCGACCAGCGAAGCCCGCGGCGCGTCGGCATCGTCATCGAGCGCGACGGCGGGGTAGTAGAGCTGTGCCACGAGGCGGCGGTCCTCGCCGCGCCGGCTGCCGAAGCGCTCCACCCGGTCCGGGTCGGTGATCGCCACCGTGGTGGTGCCCACGGCATGCGGTCCCTGGGGGGCGGGCAGGGAGGGAACCGGCAGCGCCCAGGACAACCCGGCGCCGGTCAGGACCAGGACCAGCCCGATCACCGCCGTGCCGATGCCGCCCAGCACCGTCTCGCGCCGTCCTGCGGCCGCCAGGCTCCCGGCGACGGCGAGTGCCGCGGCGAGGTAGACGGGGATGAGCTGCCAGCGTGGTTCCCCGACCACGACCTGGACGAGCGCCGCGAGCACCGCCACCACCGCCAACGCGATCGCGGCAGGCCGCGACCGGCGCCACGTCGTGAGCGGGCGCCCGACGGCGACCAGGGTGGTCGCCATGAGCAGCAGATCCAGGATGGGATGAATCTCCGGGTCGAGAAACTATGAGGGTAGCTCTGCGTCCGGTGGTCCTCGTGACGGCGGGGCGATCGGTGGATACGTACCGCGGGTCAGGGGATCGTGACCCCGGCCAGGCGTGGGTCGGCCGCCGGCAGCTGCGGGTCGAGTTGCTCGAGCGCCTCGACGAGGATCTCGGCCACGGCCACGTCACGGGCCCACCGACGGTCGGCGGGGATCACGAACCACGGCGCGTGGGCGGTCGACGTCTCGCGGATCGCCTCCTCGTAGGCGGCCTGGTACAGCGGCCAGTCGCGGCGCGCGTCGATGTCCTCGAACTCGAACTTCCAGTTGCGCTCCGGGTCGTCGATGCGTCGCTGCAGCCGCGCGCGCTGCTCCTCGTAGGAGATGTGCAGCCAGAGCTTGCGCACCGCGGTGCCCTCGTCGGCGAGCATGCGTTCGAACTCGCGGATGTGCCGGTACCGCCGCTGCCAGACCTCGTCGGGCACCAACTGCTTGACCCGCACGACCCCGACGTCCTCGTAGTGCGAGCGGTTGAACACGCCGATGGTGCCGCGCCGCGGGACGTTGCGGTGGATGCGCCACAGGTAGTCGCGCGCGAGCTCGCCGTCGTCGGGCCGGCCGAACGGGTGCACGATGACGCCCTGGGGGTTGATCCCCTTGAAGACCCGTCGGATCATCGAGTCCTTGCCCGACGCGTCCATCCCCTGCAGGATCAGCAGCACCGACTGCTCGCCCGCGCCGTGCAGCCGCGCCTGCAGCACGCGGATGCGGTCCTTGAGCTCCTCGAGTGCGGCGTACCCCTCCTTCTTCTTGCCCAACCCGAGCCGACTCCGGGTTTCGCGCTCCGCGAGGCGGGGATCCTCGCCCTCGCCGATCCTGAGTGCGTCGAGCATCGCTAGCCTTCCGATCGGTGGCGGCGTGATCGAGCCTAGGCCTGCTGCTCGGACCACGCTTCCCGACGATCCCGTCCTGCGCCCTGACGGGTCGAACCGTTGCGTCCCCGCCCACGGAGGCAGTCGTGCAGGTTGCGCTGGTCACCGGAGGGGGCCCCGACTTCATCACCGAGGTCGACGCTCCACTGACCGCCGTACTGCGCCGGCGGGGGGTGACGGTCCACACGCCCCGCTGGGACGACGCCACCACCGACTGGTCACGCTTCGACCTCGCGCTGGTGCGTACCACCTGGGACTACACCACCCGGCGTGACGAGTTCGTCGCCTGGGCGGCGGCCGCCGCCGCGTCCACCCAGCTGTGGAACCCGGCCGAGGTGCTGCGCTGGAACACCCACAAGTCCTACCTGCTGGAGCTCGAGGAGCGGGGCGCGCCGGTGGTCCCCACCGCGTGGCTCGGGCAGGGCGACCAGGTGGACCTCGCGGCGCTGCTCGCCGCCCGCAGCTGGCAGCGGGCGGTGGTCAAGCCGGCGGTCGCCGCCGGCTCCGAGGGGTTGGCCCGGGTCGGCGTCACGCCGGCTGCGCCGGCGGACACGCCGTCGGATCCACCGCCGGGGCCTGCGCGCGAGCTCGACGAGGTGGCGGGCCAGCGTCACCTCGAGCAGTTGCTGGCCGTCGGCGACGCGCTCGTCCAGCCCTTCCTCCCGGCAATCGAACGGTCGGGCGAGCTGTCGCTGATCGTGGTCGACGGGGAGGTCACCCACGCCGTGCGCAAGCAGCCACGGACGGGCGACTTCCGGGTGCAGGAGGAGTTCGGCGGGAGCATGCAGCCCGTCGAGGCCGACCCGGCAGCCCGGGAGCTGGCGCGCTGGATCGTGTCGGCCACCGGGGCGGAGCTGCTCGTCGCCCGGGTCGACCTCGTGGCCGATGAGGTCGGGACCTGGCAGCTGGTCGAACTCGAGGCCACGGAGCCCGACCTGTATCTGCGGGTGGCCCCCGCAGCCGCCGAGCCGCTCGCCGAGGCCGTGCTGCGGCGTCTGCCGCGCGCCCGGACCCCGGAGGCCTGACCGACCGGTCCGCGACCGGTCGGCGGTGCGAAGCCCGAGCAACGAGGAGAGCGAACATGCGTGTTGCCATCACCGGAGCCACCGGCCTCATCGGTCAGGCCCTGACCACCTCGTTGCGCACGGATGGCCATACCGTGCACCGCGTGGTGCGCGAGGCGTCCGTGGCCGCACCCGGCGACGTGGTGTGGAACCTCGACGCCCGCACCATCGACAGCGGGACGCTCGAGGGCGTGGACGCCGTGGTCCATCTCGCCGGCGAGCCGATCGGCTCCGCACGGTGGACCGACGACACCAAGCGCCGGATCCGCGCCTCACGGGTGGTGGGCACCGAACTGCTCGCCGCGACGCTGGCCGGGCTCGACGCCCCGCCGTCGGTCCTGGTGTCCGGCTCGGCGGTCGGTGTGTACGGCGACCGGGGCGACGAGCAGCTCACCGAGGATGCCGCGCCCGGCGACGACTTCCTCGCCGAGGTGTGCCTGGCCTGGGAGGCTGCGGCCGATCCGGCTCGTGAGGCCGGCATCCGCGTCGTGCACCCGCGCACCGGCGTGGTGATCGCCGAGGGCGGTCCATTGATCGACAAGATCGATCTGCCGTTCCGCCTCGGCGTCGGAGGTCGGGTCGGCTCCGGGCGGCAGTACGTGCCGTGGATCTCGTTGGTCGACGAGGTGCGTGCGCTGCGCTTCCTCATCGACACCGAACTGTCGGGCCCGGTCAACCTCACCGGACCGGCGCCGGCCACCAACCTCGAACTCACCAAGGCGCTCGGGGAGGTACTGCGCCGCCCCACCGTGCTGCCGATCCCGATCTTCGCGATCCGCGCCCTGTACGGCGAGATGGGGGCCACGCTCGCCGCCGTCAGCCAGCGGGTGCTGCCCGAGCGTCTGCTCAGCGCCGGCTTCAGCTTCGAACACCCGACCCTGCTCGACGCGCTGCGTGAGGCGCTGGCAAGCAGGCGCTAGGGTCGCGGTGCCCGGCCGCGGCGATCCCGGGCGAGGTGAGCATGGACGCGGACGTGGTCGTCGTCGGTGCCGGTCTGGCCGGTCTGACCGCGGCACTGCGGCTGGAGCAGGCCGGCCGCTCGGTGGTGGTGCTCGAGGCCGGCGACGCGGTCGGCGGGCGCATCCGCACCGACCTGGTCGACGGCTTCCGGCTCGACCGGGGCTTTCAGGTCCTGCTCACCGGCTATCCGGCCGCCCGGCGCTGGTTCGACCTGGACGCGCTCGACCTACGGTCGTTCTCGCCCGGGGTGTCGATCCGCCGGGCGGGGCGGTTCGATCGGCTCGCCGACCCGCTGCAGGACCCGATCGGCGGGCTGGCCACCGCCCGCTCACGAAGTCTGACCACCCTTGACGCGCTGCGGTTGCTGGCCTGGCGGCGCCGGATCCTGGCCACCCCGGGACCAGAGCTCGCCCGTGCTCCCCAGCGTGCCACCGGCGCGCTGCTGCGCGCCCGGGGGTTCTCGCCGCGGATCGTCGCCGGCTTCTTCCGGCCGTTTCTGGCCGGCACCTTCTTCGACCCGGGGATGACGACCTCGTCGCGGGTCACGGAGCTGGTCTTCCGCTCCTTCTTCCGCGGCCGGGTCGCCGTCCCGGCGCTCGGGATGCAGCAGTTGCCCACCCAGCTCGCCGCCCGCCTCCCGCTGGACACGGTGCGCCTCGGGGCGCGGGTCGTCGCGGTGCGCGACGGCGAGGTCGACGTCGCCGACGGGGGCACCCTGCGCGCGGATCACGTCGTGGTCGCGGTCGAGGGTCCGGCCGTCACCGGGCTGCTCGACCGCCGGGTCGTGGGCGCGCCGGCGCCCGGACGGGGCACCGTGACCCTGTCGTACACCGCGGCGGTGTCGCCGGTCGGTCGGCCCGACCTGGTACTGGACGCCGACACCGACGGTCCCGTCAACAACCTGGCCGTGATGTCCGACGTCGCGCCGAGCTACGCGCCGCACGGCGCCCACCTCATCGCCGCCTCGGTCGTCGGCGTGCCGCCGATCGGGGACGCCGAACTCGACCGGCGGGTGCGTCGGCAGCTGACCGGCTGGTACGGCGGGCAGGTCGCCGACTGGCGGCTGCTGCACGTCGAGCGCATCGCCTACGCCCAGCCGCGCCAGGACGTTCGTGACCTTCCCAGCCTCGCGCGCGGGGTGCGGGTGGGCGAGCGACGCTGGGTGTGCGGCGACCACCGCGACACCGGGTCGATCCAGGGGGCGCTGGTGTCGGGACGCCGGGCCGCCGACTCGGTGCTCGCCGCATGAGCACACCGCTCCCGCCCCGCAGCACCTCGTGTCCGTTCACCGGCCGGCTCGGGATGTGGACCGCGCTGCGCGAGCAGCGACCCCAGCCCCGCCCCGAGCGGTTGCTGCTGCCCTCGGACCCGGCGCGCTGCCCGTTCTGCCGCTACGACGACCCGGATCCGCGGCTGCTGCCCGAGGCCGCCCAGCGCGGTGGGCAGCGCTGGTTCGGGGTGCACAACATCTTCCCGCCCGTGGATGGTCCGACCGGTCGGGCCGACCTCGCGGTGGCGACCGACCACGACCCCACCCTCACCCACCTGCACCCCGGCCTGGTGACCGACTGGGCCACCATGATCGACGTGCAGCAGCGTCTGGCCGGGCGCAGTACGGACCGCTGGTCGATGCTGTCGGCCGCCACGGGCCGCACGGCCGGCGCCTCCCAGCACCATCCCCACGGGCACGTGCTGACCCCGGCGGTGCTGCCGGTGTCGACGGTGCGCCGCCAGCAGCGCCTGCTCCGGCCCGACGTGGTCGACGTGCTCCTGGCCGAACAGGTGACCGTGGCTGCCGTCGATGGAGTCCGACTGCTCGCCCCGCCGGTCCCGTTGGGCCCGCTGGATCTGCTGCTGCTGCCCGAGCGCTCCGAGCGCTTCCTCGACATCGACCCTGACGACGTCGCCCGGCTGATCGTACGCTGGATCGCCGGCGTGCACGCGCTGGTCGACCCCGAACCCGACCTCCCGTCCACGGTCGCACCGTTCGACGCCAAGGTCGTGCTGCATCCCGAACTTCCCGACGGCACCGGACGCTGGTGGGGGGAGTTGAGCGTGACCGACCGTCATGCGCCCGGGGTGGCCGCCGTCCCCCTCGTCGACGTGCGTTACCCGCCCGAGGTGCATGCGGCACGGTTCCGTGAAGCTGCCACGACCCCCTGACCCGCGTCCGCGATCCTGATCGGTGACCCGGCCTCCATGTCCAACCTCGATCTGTCCTTCGTGACCTCGGCGCCCGACGTGGCCGGCCTGCCGCCGAGCCCGGCGGAGGTCGCCGTGATCGGCCGCTCCAACGTGGGCAAGTCCTCCCTGCTCAACGCCGTGGCGGGCCGCCGACAGCTGGCGCACACCTCCAAGACCCCGGGCCGGACCCGGCTGCTCAACTGCTTCGCCGTGCCGTCGGGAGCCACCGTGGTCGACCTGCCCGGCTACGGCTACGCGAAGGTGTCGGCCAAGGACCGCGAGGCCTGGCAGCGCCGACTCCACGCCTACCTGCGGGGGCGCGCGCCGCTGGTGATGACCCTCGCGCTGGTCGACGGCGAGGTCGGCCCCACCCGGCTCGACGTGGACATGCTGGCCTGGATGCGCGAACAGCAGGTCCCGTTCCAGGTGGTGGCGACCAAGCACGACAAGGTCCGCTCGTCGCAGCGGACACGCCGGAGGCGGGACCTGGCCGCAGGCTGCGGCGTCGAACCCGGCGAGGTGGTCTGGGTCAGCGCCCGCACCGGGACCAACATCGAGCGCCTGCGTGGCCTGGTCATCGGGTGGTTGCAGACGCCGGGCCCCGGGTGAGGGAAGCCGACCGGCCGCTCGGGTGTTCCGATCGGTGAGGCTCCTGCGGCCCTGCGAGGGCCGGCTGCTGCGAACCGGAGGTCCACCGTGCGCCGAACGATCCCGCTGCTCACCCTGCTGGCCGTGCTCGCCGCGGCCTGCGCCGCCGCGCCCGAGGGCGACTCCTCCGAGGCGCAGGCCGCCGATCCCGACGAGGCGCCCGACGACGCCGAGGCGGCGGGTGACGACGACGCCGACGCCACGGTGCCCAGCGAGCCGCTCGAGTCCCCGACCGCCCCGCGCGACGAGGGGCCCGGCGAACGCCAGGGCTTCTTCTGGAACCAACTCGACGAGCCCCCGACCAGCATCGACCTCGGCGAGATCCTCAGCGGCGGCCCCCCGCCCGACGGGATCCCCCCGATCGAGGACCCGATCTACGAGTCGGTCGCGGCCGCCGGGCAGTGGCTGGTTGACGACAGCCCGGTGATGGTGGTGCGCGGACAGACCGAGACCAAGGTCTATCCGCTGGCGATCATGACCTGGCACGAGATCGTCAACGACGCCATCGACGGTGAGCCGGTCGTGGTGACCTACTGCCCGCTGTGCAACTCCGGGCTCGCGTTCTCGGCCGAGCTCGACGGCGTGGTCATGGACTTCGGGACCAGCGGACGGCTGTGGCGCTCCAACCTGGTGATGTACGACCGGCAGTACGGCAACCTGTGGACGCAGTTCACCGGCGAGGCCATCGTCGGGGAGCGCTTCCTCGGCCAGCAGCTCGAGCGCATCCCGACCACCCTGCAGGGCTTCGCCGAGGTGGCGGCCACCGACCCGGAGGCGCTGGTGCTGTCGCGCGACACCGGCCACAACCGCGACTACGGGCGCAACCCCTACACGGGCTATGACACGGTCGGCAACGAGCCGTTCGCCTTCCGCGACGAGGTCGACGGGCGGTTCCCGGCGGTGACCCGGGTGGTCGGTTTCCCATCGGGCGACGGCACCGCGGTGCTGCTCGACCGGCTGCGCGAGGAGCGGGTGGTGGCCTTCGACGACGTCGACCACCCGGTGACGCTGTGGTGGGCGCCCGGCCAGGCCAGCGCGCTCGACACCGCCACCATCGATGAAGGCCGCGACGTCGGGCAGACCGCGGCGTTCGTGGCCGAGGTCGACGGCGAGGTGCTCGAGTTCGAGCCGGTCGAGGAGGCGGGCCGCGACGACGCGGTGCGTGTACGCGACACCCGCACCGGCTCGGGCTGGACGTTGGCCGGTCGCGCGGTCGACGGCGAGCTCGCCGGCACGCAGCTCGAAGCGGTCGCGATCGACGACACCTTCTGGTTCGTCTGGGCGGTGTTCAAGCCCGAGACTCAGGTGCTGTCGTGAGCCCGAGCGCGCGGGCGGCGAGCTCGAGCGCCTGCTCGGGATCGAGTTCCAGCCGCCGGATGCGTGCGGCGTACTCCTCGGCGGCCGCGGCCGCCGCACGCTGGGTCGCATCGCCGCCGTGAGCGACGAACGTCCCGTGGCGGCCTCGGGTCTCGACCACACCGTCGTGCTCGAGCTCACGGTAGGTACGCGCCACGGTGTTGACCGCCAGACCGAGCTCGTCGGCCAACCGGCGCACCGGCGGCAGCCGCTCACCGGGCGTCAGCGCGCCCGCACGCACCTGCTGCACGATCTGCCGGCGCAGCTGCTCGAACGCGGGCGTCGGGTCGTCGGGGGTGACGCGCAGGTCCATCCGCACTCCTCGGGGGCTCGACGGCAACGGACCCCGCCGGGGCGGGGGCTCGACAGGAACGGACCCCGCCGGGGCGGGGTCCGTGGGGTGGTGCTCGTGGTTGCCGAGCCGTAGCGGCGGATTGCCGCCCGGCCGGGCCGTCAGATCATCAGAGGGGGACGACCTCGGTGGCCTGGGGGCCCTTCTGGCCCTGACCGACGTTGAAGCTGACCCGCTGACCCTCATCCAGGGACTTGTACCCCTGGACCTGGATTGCGGAGAAGTGGACGAACAGGTCGTCGCCGCCCTCGGCCGGGGAGATGAACCCGTAGCCCTTGTCGGCGTTGAACCACTTGACGGTACCTTCTGGCATGTTCTTGTTCCCTGTCATGAAACGCGGCGACGCGGGCGGCTCCCGCGGAAATGGGAGCATGGGGACCCGGCGTGCGCTCGGCACGTAACGGTACCGCCCCGTCGGTCCCACGTGGGCAACGCCGCTGCAGTGAGCGCTGAGCGCGCGGAAATGATTGCGGAGTAAACTATCACGCGTATCCTCTCGGCAACGCGATCAAGGAGCCAGAGCGTGGCGACAGCCGACGATGTCGTGCTGCAGCAGGTCCGACTGGACCGGGTGTGGCAGACCGTGGACCCCTTCCTGTTCTGCGTGCATCACGACGACGACTACCCCGAGGGCGACGACGAGCTCGGGCCCTGCGCCCCACTGGTGGGTCGCAACCTCGGCATGGACTTCTCGGGGCGTGACGGGTGGTCGATGTACCACGGCTCGTTGGTGCCCGGCTTTCCGCAGCATCCCCACCGCGGGTTCGAGACCATCTCGTTCATGCGCAAGGGCTTCATGGACCACGCCGACTCGCTGGGAGCGGCGGCCCGGTTCGGGCGCGGCGACGTGCAGTGGATGACCGCCGGGTCCGGGATCGTGCACGCGGAGATGTTCCCCCTGCTCAACCGCGACGCGCACAACGAGACCGAGCTGTTCCAGATCTGGATCAACCTGCCGGCCAGCGACAAGATGGTTCCTCCCCACTTCTCGATGCTGTGGAGTCATGAGATCCCCCAGCACACCTTCCTCGACCACGCCGGTCGCCCCACCGAGGTCACCGTCGTGGCCGGCGAGTTGGTCGCCGGTCAGCGCGCGCCTGCGCCGCCGCCGCACTCCTGGGCCTCCCGACCCGACACCGACGTCGGCATCTATCACGCGGCGCTTGCTCCGCAGGCCGCCTGGCGGCTCGGGCCGGCGGCCGACCCACGAACGGTGCGCACCATCTACGTGTTCGCCGGCGGCTCGGTGCGCATCGGGGGAGTCGAGGTCGAGGGCTCTCACGCCGCGGTGGTCCGCTCGGAGGCGGCGGTGACGATGATCGACACCGGAGACGGCGCCGAGGTGCTGGTGCTGCAGGGCCGGCCGATCGGTGAGCCGATCGCCCAGTACGGGCCGTTCGTGATGAACACCCGCGCTGAGATCCAGAAGGCCTACCACGACTACCAGGAGACCCATTTCGGCGGCTGGCCGTGGCCCGCCGACGACCCCAACCACGGCCCCGACCTGCGCCGCTTCGCCCGCCACGCCGATGGGCGCCTGGAGCAACTCGCCGCGGCCGGGTAGGTAGGGTCGGGGCCGACGGAGGTGCATCGTGGAGATGTGGCAGGTCTGGCTCGTCGGCCTGGCGACCGTGTCCGCCCTCATGGTTGCGACCTGGGTCGCCAGCCTCGTGCGGCGCGACGCGAGTCTGGTCGACCGGGTCTGGGGTCTGGCCTTCGTGGTCCTGGTGTGGACCTATGCGATCGCGGCGGGGGCGTGGACCCCACGCACCTGGCTGATCGCGGCGTTGGTGACCGTGTGGGGTCTGCGGCTGTCGATCTACCTCACCTGGCGGAACTGGGGGCACGGCGAGGACAAGCGCTACCAGGCGATGCGCCGGCGCAACCCCGACACCTTCGCGCTACGCAGTCTGGTGACGGTGTTCGTCCTGCAGGGGGTACTGGCCTGGTTCATCTCCCTGCCGCTGCTGGCCGCCGCGGTGGGCGACGCGCCCGAGACGCTGATCTGGCTGGATCTGCTCGGCGTCGCGGTGTGGGCGGTCGGGCTGTACTTCGAGGCGGTCGGTGACTGGCAGCTGTCACGCTTCCTGGCCGATCCGGCCAACCGCGGTCGGGTGATGGACCAGGGACTGTGGCGCTACACGCGTCACCCCAACTACTTCGGCGACACCGTCGTGTGGTGGGCCTTCTTCCTGGTCGCGCTTTCGACCGGCGCCTGGTGGGCCGCGATCGGCGCCGCGGCGATGACCCTGTTCATCGTGAAGGTGTCGGGTGTCGCGCTCACCGACCGCCGCATGGGCCGGGACAAGAGCAAGCGCGAGGGCTACGACGAGTACGTGCGCCGCACCAACGTGTTCTTCCCGGGGCCGCCCCGCGACTGATCCGGTCGGTCACCGACCTCACACCCCGCGGCGCAGGACGCGGTCCGGGGTGATGCGCAGGATGGCGCGCTCCGACTCGATCTGCCCGGCGTCGTAGTCGCGTCCGAAGTAGCGCTGGGCGCAGGCGTCGATGTGGTCGCGAGCCGCCGGTCCCTGCACGATCCCGGTGACACGTCCACGCACCTCGACGTAGCGGTAGGGGTCGTCCTTGGGCCAGATGGTGACCGTGACCCGCGGGTCACGCTGCACGTTGCGGAACTTGGCGCGGTGGACCTCGGTGTTGATCAACACGTGGTCCTCGTCCGCATCGACCCACATCAGCTGCGTCTGGGGCTGTCCATCCGGGAACAGGGTGGTCAGTGCGGCCAGGTTGGAACCGGTCGCGAGTTCGCGCACGGCGTCGTCGAGCGGCATGTGATCCTCCGGGAACCGAACGTGCGCAGCCGACGCTAGCCGCCCGACCGGGTCGTCGCCGGTGCGGGTTGGGTACCGTGCCGGCGCAGCAGGTCGGCACCGCAGGTCGGCACAGGAGGCAACAGCGCGTGGACGCCGCAGCACCGGTCGACAGCTTCTCCCTGGACCGGGAGACCTGGGACCGTCTGGTGGAGCATGCCTGGTCCGATCATCCCTATGAGGTCTGTGGCCTGCTGGGGCGGCGTCCCGATGGTGGGTTCGAGCACTACGTGGTGCCCAATGCCGAACGGTCGATGACCTACTACGTCATGGAACCCCGGGCGCTGCTGCGGGCGATGCGCGAGATCGAGGACCGCGGGTATGACCTGGCGATCTACCACTCGCACACCCACACCGAGGCCTACCCCTCGCAGACCGACATCCGGTTGGCGGCCTACCCCGATGCGACCTACCTGATCGTCACCCTCCAGGATCGGGACCGCCCCGACATCCGGGCCTTCTCGATCCTCGACGGCGAGGTCCGCGAGAAGCCGGTGGTGGTCCGCGACCGGCCGATGCCCACGCCCGATCCGGTGGCCTGAACCCATGGTCGCCATCGGTCCTGCGGTCCGGGTCGCGATCAAGGTCGCGCCGGTGGTGATCGAGGTCACCCGCCAGCTCGACCGGCAGCTGCGCCCCCACGTGCTGGCCTACCGGCGGGCCCGTGAGGTCGACGGGCTGGTGGGCAGTTGGACGGCGGAGAAGGCCACCCACTGGCTGGTCTTCGTCGAGCGCAACGGCCCGCCGGTCGTCGCCTTCCCCCCGCTCACCCCCGCTGAGCTCGCGCTGGCCGACCGAGCCATCGACCGGGCGGGGCTCCGCCATCACGACGAGCTGCCCGAGGCCCGGGTGGTCCACGGCGCCCGGGCGCTGTCCGAAACCTCACGCCGACTGGTGACCCGACGCGGCAGCGGCTGAACCGGGCGGGGGCGCAGCTTCGCGCACCACGCCGCCGCCCGCGCGCTTGGCCGCGTACAGCGCCGCGTCGACCGCGCTGAGCTCGACCGACTGGGCGGGGAAGCAGGCGACTCCCGCCGAGCAGCGCAAGCGGGCCTGCTCGGCCGGCGGGGCGAAGCGCAGCCCGGCGACCTGCCCCACGATCGCCGCCGCTCGTCGTCGTACCTGCTCGGCGTCCAGCGCCGGGCACAGCAGCACGAACTCGTCGCCGCCGAGCCGGACCAGCAGGTCGGTTGCGCGGCTGTGTTCACGGACCAGGTCGGCGAAGCGGCGCAGGATGACATCGCCGGCCGCGTGCCCATAGCGGTCGTTGGCCGCCTTGAAGTCGTCGAGGTCGAAGGCCAGCACCCCGAGCTGCGGGGAACGGGCCCCGGCCTGCGCCAGGAACCGGGTCAGGGCGCGCCGGTTGGCCGCGCCGGTGAGCGGGTCGGCTTCGGCCCGCCGCTCGGCGTCCTGCAGGTCGGCGGACAGGCGCAGGACCCGGTCGAGCGCCGCCTCCGCCGCCCGGCCCAGGACGTGGGCCCCGGGCCAGTCTCCGTCGCGGGGCAGGGCCGCGATGGCGACGCGGACCGCGGCCTCGATCGGCGGGTCGATCCGACCGTGGGCCGCGTCGGCCAGTCGGGTCGCCACCTCGGCGACACGCTCGACGTCGGTGGTCACGGTGTAGGCGAACAGTCGTCCACGCTCGAGGGTGGCCGCCTCGATCGCGGTGTGCAGGTCACGGGCGACCAGTGCCCCCTGGCCGTGGGCGGAGAGCACGACCACGGTCCACTCGTCGGCCAAGGGCTCGTCGGGCGACAACTCCAGCAGGGTCACGCCGGCGGGGACCGCGTCGGGCAGCGCGCCCGCGAAACCGGCGATGACCGGTCCGAGCCGGGCCAGCCGGCCGTAGCGGCTGCGCTCGCGGGCGAAGTAGGTCGCGTCCTCGAACAGCGCCAGCGTGGTGACCGGCCCGCCCTGGCGGCCGGCCTCGAGGGCGACGACCTCCTCGAGCACCCGGGTGACGTGCAGCAGCGCGCGCTTGGTGGCGACCGGTTCGGGCCCCTCGCGGTGTCGGCGGTGCACGCGTGACCTCCGGGGAGCGCGGCAGGCCGTGAGCGTGCCCCGCCGAGCCGCTGCCTGCGACGGACGCTGGACCCGCCGTCGGGGGCCATCCGGCACATCGCCCTCTTCGCACCGCCGTCCCGGGGACCGGTGGCTCGGGGCGCTACCCTCGCGGCGCGTTCGTCGAGGTCGCCCGTCGAGGCCGCCGCCACCGTTCCCGACCCGAGGCCGTCCCCATGCCCGTGGTACGCATCCCCACCGTCCTGCGCAAGCACACCGACGGTGCCGCCAAGATCGAGGTGTCCGGCAGCGACGTCGGCGAGGTCCTGCGGGGCCTGGTCGCCGCCCACCCGGGCCTGTCCGAGCAGCTGTTCGACGGGGAGAAGGTGCGCGGCTTCATCAACGTCTATGTCGACGACGAGGACATCCGCTACCTCGACGGTCTGGCCTCCCCGGTCGGTGCCGACGCGGAGATCGCCCTGATGCCCGCGGTGGCCGGCGGCGCCGGCTGAGGCCCGCCGCCCGCTGCCCGCACGCCGAGGGGAGGTGAACGCCGATGCTGCTCGAGGACATCTCCCAGGCGGTCGGCAACACCCCGCTGGTCGGCCTGCCGCGGCTCTCCCCGCCCGGCTACCGCATCTATCTCAAGCTCGAGGGCCACAACCCGACCGGCTCGGTCAAGGACCGCGTCGCCAAGTACCTCATCGAGCAGGCCGAGGTCCACGGGTTGCTGCGCCCCGGCCAGCGCGTGCTCGAGCCCACCTCGGGCAACACCGGCATCGGGCTCGCGGCCATCTGCCGGGTCAAGGGCCATCCGCTGACCTGCGTGCTGCCGGAGAACACCTCCGAGGAGCGGCGTCAGCTGCTCGAGCTGTTCGGCGTCGAGCTCGTGCTGTCCCCGGCCTCGGAAGGCTCCAACGGCTCGGTGCGGGTGGCACGTGAGCTCGCTGCGGCCGACCCGGAGCTGTACATGCCCTTCCAGTACGGCAACCCGGCCAACGCGCTCGCGCACTACGAGACCACCGCTCCCGAGATCATCGCCGACCTGCCCGACGTCGCGGCGTTCGTGGCGGGGCTTGGCACCGGCGGGTCGGTCACCGGCGTGGGCAAGCGGCTCAAGCGCTGGAACCCCCAGGTGAAGATCTTCGCGGCCGAGCCCGAGTACGGCGACCTCGTCTACGGGCTGCGCAACCTCGACGAAGGCTACGTGCCCGAGGTGCTCGACCTGTCGGTGCTCGACTCGCGGATCAAGGTCAACTCGCTGCGGGCGCTCGAGTGGACCCGCCGGCTGGCCGAGGAGGAAGGGATCTTCGCCGGGGTGTCGACCGGCGCCTCGCTCGCGGTGGCCGTGCGGGTCTGCGACCGGCTGCCCACGGGTTCCAGGATCGTGGCGATGTCCCCCGACGGCGGGTGGAAGTACCTGTCCACCGGCGCCTACGAGCCGGGCGACGTGTCGCAGATCGCCGAGCGCATCTCCGGGGTGCTGTGGGCCTGAGCCCGGCCGCCACTCGCCGCGTTCAGCCGGTGGGCAGCCAGCCCGAGACCGCCGGGCGCAGGGTGTGGTGCACGTGCTTGAGCTCGGTGTACTCGTCGTAGCCGGCGATCCCGAGCTCGCGCCCGATGCCCGAACGCTTGAACCCGCCCCACTCGGCCTGCGGGAAGTAGGGGTGGAAGTCGTTGATCCACACCGTGCCGCAGCGCAGCGCCCCCGCGACCCGCTCGGCCCGGCCGGCGTCGTTGGTCCACACCGCGCCGGCCAGGCCGTAGACGGTGTCGTTGGCCAGCGCCACCGCTTCGGCCTCGGTGCGGAACGCCTCGACGGTGAGCACCGGGCCGAACACCTCCTCACGCACGATCGTCATCGACGGATCGACGTCGGTGAACAGGGTGGGAAGCAGGTAGGTCCCGTGTGCCAGCGACGGGTCGTCGGGCCGCCGACCTCCGGCAACCAGGCTCGCGCCGTCGTCGATCGCCCCGGCGATGTAGCCCTCGACCTTGGCACGGTGCTCGGGGCTGATCAGCGGGCCGCAGCGCACGCCCTCGACGAAACCGTCGCCGAGCGTGATCTCGGGCAGCCGGGCGACGATGCGCTCGACGAGGTCGTCGTGGATCGACGCGTCGACCAGCAGCCGTGACCCGGCCGAACAGACCTGCCCGGCGTGCAGGTAGGCGGCCGTCAGGGCATGGTCGGCGGCGAGGTCGAGGTCGACGTCGGCGAACACCAGGTTGGGGTTCTTGCCCCCGAGCTCGAGCGCGACGCGCTTGATGGTCGCGGCCGCCTTGGCCATGATCGCGCTGCCGGTCGCCACCCCGCCGGTGAACGACACCAGATCCACGTCCGGGTGGGTGGTGAGCGGCTCGCCCACGACCGGTCCGGCGCCGAGTACCAGGTTGAGGACGCCGGGCGGCAGGTCGAGCTGGGTGTCGATCAACTCGACCAGCCGGTGGGTGGTCAGCGGGGTGAGCTCCGAGGGCTTGAGCACCACGGTGTTGCCGGCCGCCAGCGCCGGTGCGAGCTTCCAGGCCGCCTGCAGCAGCGGGTAGTTCCACGGCGTGATCAGCGAGCACACCCCGACCGGCTCGCGCTGCACCCGGCTGACCACCCCCGGGCTCGGCGCGGCGACGACCCGACCGGCCTCGTTGCCCGCCAGCCCCGCGAAGTACGCGAACACCGCGGCGATGTCGTCCATGTCGACCCGGCTCTCGGCGATCGGCTTGCCGGTGTCGAGGGTCTCGAGGTGCGCGAGGTCCTCGCGGTGCTCGGCGACCAGTTGGCCGATGGCGGCGATCGCTCGGGCGCGCTCGGGCGCGGGGGTGTGCCGCCAGGTACCGGTGTCGAAGGCGCGGCGCGCCGCGGTGATCGCAACGACGGCGTCCTCGGCGGTGGCCTCCGCGACCTCGGCCACGACCCGGCCGTCGTGGGGGCTGAGGATCTCACGGGTCGCACGCCCGCCGGCGGGCTGCCAGCGGCCGTCGAGGAAGAGCAGGGTCACGGTGGCTCCTGGGTTCCGGGTCGTTCGGCATCGTGCACGACACCCTGCCACGCTAGAGGTCCCGCTCCGGCGGCGCCCACCGCCCTACCCTGAGGGTCGATCGCCGACCCGGAGGCAGCACCTCGTGCTCGAGCTCACGATCCTGGGATCCGCCGGTTCGCACCCCGGGGTCGGCCGGGCCTGCTCCGGGTACCTGGTGCGCAACGACGGCACCGCGCTGCTGCTCGACGCCGGCAACGGCTCCACCGCCAACCTCCAGCGCCTGGTCGCCTACCGCGACCTCGACGCGATCGTGATCAGCCACCGGCACGTCGATCACTGCATCGACCTGATCGGGGCGTTCTACGCGCTGCGCTTCGATCCCGAGGTCGGGCGGCGCATCCCGCTGTACGCCGCCGCCGAGGTCCACGGCCTGCTCACCGGCCTGCTGTCGAGCGACACGGCCATGGCCTTCGACGAGGTCTTCGACCACCACGAGGTCGCAGCCGGCGACCACCTCGAGGTCGATGGGCTCAGCCTGCGTTTCGCGGCCAGCGTGCACGTCGCCCCGACGGTGTCGACCCGGATCGAAGCCGCCGGGCGCAGCCTGGTGTACTCCGGCGACTCGGCCGGGGGTCCGGACCTGGTCGAGCTGGCCCGTGGCGCCGACCTGCTGCTGTGCGAGGCCACCTGGGCCGGCGACCCCGCCGATCACCCACCGGGCGTGCACCTGACCGGGACCGGGGCGGGCGAGATCGCGCGTGCGGCGGGCGTGGGCCGGCTGGTGCTCACCCACCTCGCCGGGGCGACCGACCGCGCGCAGGTGCTGGCCGAGGCGTCGGCGGCCTTCGGCGGGCCGACCGACCTGGCCGAGGACCTGCACACCTATCTGCTGGTCTGACGCGGCCGGTCCGACCTCGTCTCGCCACCGCAACCGAGGACGTCGCATGGACGTGGCGCACACCGCACCGGTCGAGCGTGCCTCCGCGGCCGACCTCGGGCAGCTGGCCTCGGATGCGGGATCGGTGCCCAACCAGGTCGGTGCGGTGCTCGTGGTCGACACCCGGGACCTCGCCGCCGGCGAGATCGCTCAGCGGCTCGCGCACGTGCCGCGGCTGCGGCAGCGGCTGGTCTCCGTCCCGCGGGGAGGCGGGCCACCGATCTGGGTCGATGACCCGCACCTGGACCTCGCGCAGCACGTCGTGGTCGTCGACTGCCCCGAGCCCCGGGACGAGACCGCACTGCTCGCGCTGGCTGCCGAGCGTCTCACGACCCCGCTGCCGCGCGACCGACCGCTGTGGTCGGTCACCATCGTGCGCGGGTTGGACGGTGGCCGTACGGCGCTGGTCGTGGTGTTCCACCACGTGATCGCGGATGGCATCGGCGGACTCGCGGTGCTCGCGCGGCTGCTCGACGGTGTCCCCGTCCCGCCAGGTCGGCCGGTGCCCGTCGCCGCGCCCTCGTGGCGCGC
>SKJO01000120.1 GCA_007121975.1 Nitriliruptoraceae bacterium
CCGGCGCGACGCGGCCCCGAGGATCCCCGCCCCGAGGATCCTGCCTGGGCCGGGGGTACGGTGCTCAGCGACACCCGCGAGGTGCACAGTCCGGCGCCGCCCGAGGTGCTGTTCGCGACCGTGTGCGGGATCGGCGGGGACCGCGGGTATCCGGCCGGTCGGTGGCTGTGGCAGCTCCGCGGCCTGCTCGACAAGATCGTCGGCGGGGTGGGGTTGCGACGGGGGCGCCGGCACCCCGACGAGCTCGCCGTCGGCGAGGTGGTGGACTTCTGGCGGGTGTCGGCGATCGATCCGCCCCGGCTGCTGCGGCTGCATGCCGAGATGAAGCTTCCCGGTCAGGCCTGGCTCGAGTTCCGCATCGAGCCCGACGGGTCGGGCAGCCGGCTGGTACAGCGCGCCCGGTTCCACCCGCGGGGGCTGCTCGGCCGGGTGTACTGGGCGGTCCTGCTGCCCTTCCATGCGCTGATCTTCCCGCAGATGGCCGAGCGCCTCGCGGCCACGGCTGCGCGTCGGGCGCGGGCCGGCGTGAGCTGACGGCACGGCCGCGCGCGAATCGCGCGCCAGCCGCGCTCAGCCCGGAGGGACGATCACGACCGCGAGACCCCCGCTGCCCGCCGCAGCCGCCACGTCCGGTGCGGCCGTGCGCTGCACGGCCACCCACACGTGGGCCGGATCGATGCTCAGCACGGTCGCATCGGCCGCCAGTCGCACGCCCCTGCCGTCGAGATCGACCGCGACCAGGTCCAGGCGCATCGCCGGCATGGCGGCCGGGACCAGTTCGATCGGCACCGCCACCGCGGCCTGATCCTCACCGACCATCGCGCCGAGCCCCGCGACGCTGAGGTGGTGCTCGGTGAGCACGGTTCCGGCGGCCACCGGCGCGACGACGGTCTCCCCGCTGGGCGTGGCCTGCACCGCCCCGTCGGGCACCAGGTCGCGGGGCCAACCGGTGCGGCGCAGGTCGCCGGTGGTGAGCACCTCCCCGACGCCGAGGTCGCGGGCGGCCACCGTGACCGTGACCGGGGGACCCCAGGGTGAGGATGCGGCCTGCCCGATCCCGGCGGCGACCCCCGTCAGCAGCACGGTCCCGACCACAAGGGCGCGGCTGCGTGGTCCCAGCCGCCACCACCGCTCACTGACCCGATCCGCCCAGGCGGGCAGGGCCGGGGGTGCTCCGTGGAGCAGACGAAAGGCAGAAGGACGCGGCATGGTGGCGAGAGTGGACCACCAGGCGGCCAGCGGCGCACGAGCGGCGTCCCGTGGGCTGTGGACAGCCCACCGTCCCGCGAAGCGACGAGGTCAGGCGCTCTTGCTGGCCGGCGCGGACGACGAGTCGGACGTGGAGGACTTCGAGGAGGAACCCGAGGAGGACGACGTCGAGGAATCCTTGGACGCGGTCTTCGACGACGACCCCGCGTCCGACCCCGACGAGCCGCTCGCGGCGGTGGGCTTGGAGGAGGAGGCGTAGTCCTTGATGTGCCAGCCCGAGCCCTTGAAGATCAGCCCGGCGGCGCTGAAGACCTTGCGCAGCGAACCGCGGCAGGCCGGGCAGGTGGTCAGCGCGTCGTCCTTGAAGGACTGGACCACCTCGAGGTGCTCACCGCAATCCCGGCAGGCGTACTCGTAGGTCGGCATGGCTCGGCTCCTGGTCGTCGGCCCAGCGGATGATGCCGCCTGGTCGGGTGCCGGTGCAAGCTCGGCGTCGATCAGGTACGGACTTTCTGCGCCCCGGTGGCTCAACTGCGCCGTCCCCGCCGGTACAGCGCCGTGTCGGTGACCACGAGGTCCACCCCGGCGTCGTGGGGCTCACGGGGCACGTGGGGCACCAGTTGGCAGGCGAAGCACACCCCGATGCGCACGCACGACTCGGCGAGCCGGGGAAGCAGTCGGTCGTAGTGCCCGCCGCCCTGACCGAGCCGTCCCCCCGTCGGGTCGAACGCCGCACCGGGCACCAGCGCCACGTCCACGAAGGCGGGGTCGACCTTGGGCCCGATCGGCTCGCGCACCCCCCGGTACCCCGGCTCCAGGCCGCGCACGTCACCGCTGACGACCAGTTCCAGTTCCTCGCCGCGGACGCGGGGGAACAGGGTGCGCCCGCCCCGCTCCCGGATCTCCCCGACCAATCCGGCGAGCTCGACCTCGTCGCGCATCGCCGCGTAGAACAGCACGCTGCCTGCCTCCTTGAGCGCCGGCAGGTTGCGCAGCCGACCGACGATGTCCGCGGCCGCCCGGGCACGCTGCCCGGGGCTCAGCCTCCGGCGTGCGCCCAGCGTCGTGGAGCGCAGGGCGGCCTTGCGCTGCGCGATCGGCTCGTCCACGCACCCACCACCTCCCGGCGTCAAGCCTAGGGCGCGCGGGCCCCGTCGCTCGTCGGTGCTCACGGCTCGCGGGCTTCGGGCCCCGGCCCTAGCATCGCCATCGACGTCGATCGAGGCTGCTGTCGTGCGAAAAGCCGTTCTTCCCGTCGCTGGGCTCGGAACCCGGTTCCTGCCGGCGACCAAGACCATCCCCAAGGAGATGCTGCCGGTGGTGGACAAGCCGGCGGTGCAGTACATCGTCGAGGAGTGCGCCCGAGCGGGCCTCGACGACGTGCTGCTGGTCACCTCCACCGGCAAGGCGGCGATGGAGGACCACTTCGACCGCCGGCTGGACCTCGAGGCCGCGCTGGCCGACAAGGGCAAGGACGACGATCTCGCGGCGGTGCGTGAGCTGGCCGAGCTGGTCACCCTGCACGCGGTGCGCCAGCCGGTTCCGCTCGGCCTCGGGCACGCCGTGCTGATGGCGGCCGAGCACGTTGGTGACGAGAGCTTCGCGGTGCTGCTCGGTGACGACATCATCGACCCCGAGGAGGCGTTCCTCGAGCGCATGATCGCCGCGCACGAGCGCACCGGCCGGCCCGTGGTCGCCCTGCTCGAGGTGCCCTGGGAGCAGGTCAGCCTGTACGGCTCGGCGACCGTGGCCCCCGGCGAGGTCGACGGCGAGTACCTCATCACCGACCTGATCGAGAAGCCGACCCGCGAGGAGGCGCCCTCCAACCTGTGCGTCATCGGCCGCTACGTGCTGCCCGGCTCCGCCTTCGACGTGCTGCGCCGCACACCGCCGGGGCGGGGCGACGAGATCCAGCTCACCGACGCGCTCAAGATCATGGCCCACGAGGAACCGATCGTGGGCGTGGTGGTCGACGTTCCGCGCTTCGACACCGGCGACAAGCTCGGGTACCTGCAGGCCTGCGTCGAGCTCGCGGCTCGCCGCGAGGGCCTCGGCCCCGACCTGCTCGCCTGGCTGCGCGGCTTCCTCGCGGAGCACGGCGCGTGAGTGGTTTCGTCGGGCTCGGACGCGCCGAGGTCACGCTGCCCGAGGAGCTCACCTCGGTCGAGGACCACCTCGCGGGCATCCTCGATTCGTTGAGCACGGCGGAGGCCATCGACCAGCGGCTGGCCGACGCACTCGGGCTGGTGCTGGCCGAGAACGTGCACTGCCGGGTCACCGTCCCCGACTTCGCCAACGCGGCGATGGACGGCTATGCGGTCATCGCCGCCGACCTCGAACGCGCCACCGAGGCGCGTCCGGTGCACCTCGCGGTCAGCGGTGAGGTGCTGGCCGGCACCGGAGAGCTGCCCACCGTGCACCGCGGACGGGCCGTGCGGATCATGACCGGGGCGCCGCTCCCCCCCGGCGCGGATGCGGTCGTGCCGGTCGAGACCACCTCCGGCGGTCGGGCCCAGGTCGCCTTCCACCGCGCGCCCCGGCCGGGCGACAACGTACGCCAGCCCGGCGAGGACCTCGTCCCCGGCCAGCTGCTGATGACGCTCGGACGGCGGGTGGGCCCGGCCGACGTGGCGCTGCTCGCGGCCAGCGGGACCGTGCGGGTGCGCTGCATCCCCCCGCCGCGGGTGGTGGTGATGTCCACCGGGGACGAGCTCGTGCGCCCCGACCGTGAGCCGGGACCAGGACGCATCCGGGACGCCAACGGTCCGATGCTCTCGGCGCTGGTGCTGCAGGCCGGGGGGGTGCCCTTCACCACCGGCATCGTGCCCGACGACCGCAAGGCGCTGATGCACGCGTTCGACACCAACCTCGGGCATGCGGACCTGTTCGTGTGCACCGGGGGGGCCTCGGCGGGTACGCGTGACCTGCTGCCCGACGTCATCGCCGCCCTCGGTGAGGTGCACCCCACGAAGGTCGCGATGAAGCCGGGGATGCCCCAGATCCGCGGCCGGATCGGCCAGACCCCGGTCATCGGCCTCCCGGGTAACCCGGTGTCGGCGTTCGTGTCCTTCGAGGTGTTCGTGCGTCCCGCGATCCGCAAGCTGCAGGGCCGGCGTGACGTGCACCGTCCGGTGGTCCGCGCGGTCACCACCGAGAAGCTGCGCAGCCCGGCGCACAAGCGCTCCTATCTGCGGGTGCGCCTGGCGCGCGAGACCGGCGGCTGGCGGGCCACCCCCACCGGGGGCCAGGGGTCGCACCTGATCTCCTCCATCGCGCAGGCCGACGGGCTCGCGGTCGTCCCCGAGACCGTCACCGAGGTCCCCGCGGGGGGACAGGTCGCGGTCCAGCTGCTGGTCGACCCGTGAGCGGCGAGGGCACCGGTCCCGCCCCCGCGTCCGGGGAGTTGACCCACCTCGACGACCGCGGCCGCGCCCGGATGGTCGACGTCGGGGCCAAGCCCGTCACCGAGCGCCGGGCCACCGCCTCCTGCGAGGTGCGCATGGCGCCCGAAACCGCGCGCAAACTGCTCGCCGGCGACCTGCCCAAGGGCGACGCCCTCCCGGTCGTGCGCCTGGCGGGTATCCAGGCCGCCAAGCGTACGAGCGAGCTCATCCCCCTGTGTCACCACGTCGCGCTCACCGCCGTCGAGGTCGACGTCGAGGTGGAGGCCGACACCGGCCTGGTGCGCCTGGAGGCCACCGCCCGGGCCGCGGACCGCACCGGGGTGGAGATGGAGGCGATGACCGCGATCGCGGTGGCCGCGCTGACCCTCTACGACCTCGTCAAGGCGGTGCAGCGCGACGTGGTCATCGGTGAGTTGCGGCTCCGGCACAAGGCGGGGGGGCGTTCGGGGGAGATCGACCTCGACGCGGACTCGAGGTTCGGCTGAGGTCCGCACCGCGGTCGGCGTCGGGCTCGCACCGCGGTCCGGGCTCAGGCCGACCCGTGCGGCGGGTGCTTCGTGCGGCGGGCGTGGGGTGTTAGCGTCCGCCATCGACTCGATCGCGCCCGATTGACCACGCGGGTGTCGCACGACGAGAGGTACCGGTGAACGAGGCCCTGTTCCTGCTGATTCTGTTGTGGGCGGCGCTGCTCCTCCCCGGAGCGTTACGCTCGGCGCGCGGATCGTCACCCCAAGCGACCATCGGGGGCTTCGAGCACGCCATGCAGGTGCTCAGTGCGGAGCGCAGTTCGCCCGGACGGCACGTGTATGTTCCGGGGGAGCCCGGCCGCATCGTCGACCGTGAGGTCCCCCGCGTGAGCCCGACCCCCGAACCGCCGCCCCGGCCCCGCCCGGAGCCACCGCTGATGGTGCGTCGCCGCGTCCGGTTCGAGCGCTTGCTCGTAGCCGGCGTACTGTCGCTGGTGCTGGCGCTGGCCGTCGGCGGCTGGGCGTGGGGACTTCTCACCGTCGTGCTCGGGAGCACGATCGTCTACGCGGTGGTGCTGCGCCGTCTCAAGGTCCAGCGCGACCAGGCGCGGCGGGTCGTGCGCGACCTACATCTCGAGCCAGAATCCCGGATCATCATCCGATCGGACCTGCCACGTGCCGCCGCCGGCGGCGGTGGGGCCAGCCGCGATGCGCCGGTCGATCCGTCCAACGGTGTGCGGCTGCGCCGCTGGGACGACTGAGGTGGCCCCGGTCCCGGATCTGGTCGCGGCCGGCGATCCCGTCCGCCGGCGGCTCACCGCCCGCCACGAGGCCCGCGAGCATGGCCTGGCGGCGTCACGGGATGCGACCCGGGCGGCGGCCAACGCGATCCGCGCCATCCACCGCCGCGACCTCGATGTTGCCGATGGCCTCATCGAGGAAGCTCGCGCCAACCTCGACGCCGCCATCACCTCGCTCGCACCCCACCCCGACGTGCACTACGCCGGCTTCGTGCAGGACGCGGCCAAGGAGGTCGCCGAGGCGGTGCTGACCCGCGCGGCGATCCGCGGGGAGCCGCTGCCCTGCCCGGAGGTGGTCGGGGTCGACGACGTGTCGTGGCTGCACGGCCTGGCCGAGACCATCGGCGAACTGCGCCGCGCCGCGCTCGACCATGTGCGCGACGGCCGAATCGATGCTGCCGAGAACCTGCTCGAGACCATGCAGGAGATCCTCGCGGTCCTGGCCACCATCGACGTGCCCGACGGGTTGTCGCGTGGCCTGCGTCGGGCGACCGACGTCGGCCGCTCCATCACCGAGCGCACGCGCGGTGACCTCACGGCGGCGGCCGGCCAGCTCGAGCTGCGCGAGGCGCTCGATGCCCATCGGCGCGCGCTCGAGCAGGTCCTCGACCAGCGCTAGGGGCGGGGGCTCCCGGCGGTTCTCGTACCTGCCGGGTGCCGGGTAGACTCCTCGACCGTGCCCCTGGGGGTGTAGCTCAGCTCGGCAGAGCGCTTCGTTCGCAACGAAGAAGTCGGCGGTTCAAATCCGCTCACCTCCACCACCGGGACCGGTCCGGACGGCCGGTCCCCGATCGCGGGCGGTCGCCCGGTGGCGCAGCGGTCCCGGTCAGGTCTGCGCGTCGAGCGCCTCGCGGCAGATGCGCAGGTTCTCCTCGGCCAGTGCATCCTCGGGGTCCATCTCGACCGCACGCTGCAGGTGGCTCAGGGCGCGGTCGAGCTCACCACGCTCGTAGAGCGTCCAGCCCAGGTCGTTGACGATCTGCTGGTTGTCCGGCTCGAGCGCGTACGCGGCTTCGGCGGCCCTCAGGGCGAGGTCCGGGTCACCCTCGTGCCCGGCGCACACGCACACGCCCTGGTGCAGCGCGGCGACGTCGGGGAAGTGGGCGACGGCCCGCTGGTAGAGCTCCAAGCCGTCACGGTAGTCGGAACGGCCGATCAGGAACTCGCCGGCGAGGTCCAGGATCTCGGCGAGGTCCGGCTCCGCGGTCGGGCCCTCGTCGTCGACCAGGTCGAGAAGGGAGAACAGCCGCTGGCGGCCCAGCTCGGCGTTGTCGAGTTGGTAGTCGATCGAGCCCAGCGCGAGGATCGCCGGTGCGTAGGTCGGGAGGTGCTCGAGTGACACCTCGAGACTGGCGATGCAGGCGTCGATGTCGCCCATGGCGGACATGACCATGCTGTGGGCGTAGGAAGCCTCGGCCATGAACAACCGGCCGCGCTGCTCGTCCTCGGTCATCACCGGCTCCTGTCCCGTCGGCCCTCGGGGATGCTACGCGCCTCTGGATCGAGGGGTGCGCGCACGAGTGGTGCGGCGTACCGCCCGGCCGGCGCAGCGCACGCGACGCGCTCAGCGGTCGAACCACTGCTTGAGCTCGGCGAGGTCGAAGCGCTCGGGGTCCCAGTCGCCGAGCCACTCCCTCCGCTCCTCCGAGGCGCCCGGTGCGCCGGTCGCGGCCTCGACGCAGTCGGAGTACCCGGCCAGACCGCCGCAGTCCTCTGGGGGGAAGGCCCGCGCGCCATCGAGCAGCTGCTGCCTGACGTCGATCGGCTCCTCGATGCGTCGAACGACGCGGACGTCATGCCGCCACCCGTCACCGAAGTCGTACTCGTACTCGCAGCGGTCGTACTCGGCGAAGTAGCGGGCGATGGGAACCTCGCCGGCGTCCGGGCGGGGATCGCCGAAGGGGCCCTGGGAGGGTGATCCGCCGATCGTCGTGCCGGTCGGGGTCCGGAAGGCGAACAGGTGGGCATCCTCCCAGCCGCAGGCGAGCTGGATGGCGTGATGCAGGTCGCCGAAGGTGGCCGAGCCCGCGATCCGGATCCGCCGCCAGATCCGGGGACGTGCGCCGATCAGGGAGATGTCGAGCTCGTAGGCCGGGACCCCGCCGTTCGCGCCCGTCGGTGCGGGCCGCCGGGCGGGGTCGACCGGGACCCGCTCGCAGCACTTCTTGTACTTGCGGCCGCTGCTGCACCAGCAGGGGTCGTTGCGGCCTGGTGGCCAGGCTCTGACCCGTCCGGCTTCGGCCAGCTTGGCGGCCAACGCGGCCCGGGTGCGCCAGTCCGTCACCTCGAGGCCGGCGTGGTCCGCCATCGGCGGGAGCTCCTCGGGGTCGAGGGGGACCAGAACCGGCTGGCGCGCGTGCTCACGCGCGAGGTCGATGAGCGTGCCCTGCACGATCCGCGCGTAGGTGGCGTAGTCCCGCGAGCCGATCCGCGCGGCGAGCTCGGGCCAGCGCTCGACCGCGTCCTCGAACATGCCGGGCGGGA
>SKJO01000507.1 GCA_007121975.1 Nitriliruptoraceae bacterium
GCCGCCGAGGCGGTCACGATGCGTGCCCTGGCCAAGAACCCGACCAACCGGTACGGCTCGGCCACCGAGATGCGCAAGGACCTGCTCAGCGCCCGGATGGGCGAGGTCGTGACCGCACCGCCGGTGCTCAGCGCGGACGAGACCGCGCTGCTGCAACCTGCCGCCCCGACCCGCGCGGTGCGCACCCAGGGCCAGGTGCAGCGCCGCCGCGGGCTGGCCTACGGGCTGCTGACGGTGTTCGCGATCCTGTCGGTGGTGGCGGCCGCCTGGTTCGTCGCCGGGCTGTTCGACACCGAGGAGACGCTCCGCCTGGCGGTACCCGACGTGGTCAACCAGCCCCTGGAGTTCGCCGAGAGCATCCTGAGCGAGCGGGGGTTCGTGGTCGGCGAGATCCAACGGCTCGCCTCCGACGAGGTCGACGAAGGCCGGGTGATCAGCCAGCGTCCCGGACCCAACGAGCTCCAACCCGAGGGCACGGTGGTCGACCTGGTCGTCTCCGCCGGACCCGAGGTGACCTCGATCCCCGACATCGAAGGGCTCACCGAGGCCGATGCGCGGGTCGCGCTCGACCGCGCCGGACTCGCGGTCGGCCGTGTCACGACCGAGCCGAGCGCCGAGATCCCCGAGGGCCGGGTGCTGCGCACCGACCCGCCGGCGGGCGCGACGGTGGGAGCCGGGACCCGAGTGGACCTCGTGCTCTCCTCCGGCGAGGAACTGGTGTCGGTGCGTGCCGTGGTCAACCGGTCCCAGGAGGAGGCGGTCAACCGGCTCGAGGACCAGGGGCTCGAGGTGCGGATCCAGACCGACTTCAGCGAGGTCGTGGCCGAGGGCTTCGTGGTGCGTCAGGACCCGGAGCCCGGCGCCCTGGTCCCGCTCGGATCGATGGTGACCATCGTGGTCAGCCTCGGGCCCGAGGAAGTGCCCGAGCCCTGCCCCTGGGACCCGGACCTGACGATCGACGATCCGCGCTGTGTGGAGCCCCAACCGGAGCCGGAACCCGAACCAGAGCCGGAACCCGAGCCCGAGCCCGAACCGGAGCCCGAGCCCGAACCGGAGCCCGAACCGGAACCCGAGCCCGAACCCGAGCCCGAACCCGAGGCGGGGGGCGCCTCGATCGCCACCGGCGACTGATCTGCGGGGACTCAGCCGGCCGGCGTGCGCCGCCGGCGGGCGATCAGCAGGGCACCGACCCCGAGCACGACGAGCACCGCGCCCGCGATCACCACGACCGTTCCCACCCCGCTGCGGTCCTCCTCGGCGAGGTCCTCGGCCGCGAGTTCCTGCGGTTCCGGCGCCTGGGTCGCGTCAGGATCGGGCAGGGGATCGGGTTCGCGCTCTGGCGCAGGCTCTGGCGCAGGCTCTGGCGCAGGCGTTGGCTCAGGCTCTGGCGCAGGCGTTGGCTCAGGCTCGGGCGCAGGCGTCGGCTCAGGTTGCGGAGGGGGCGGCGACTGCGGGTCGGGGTCCGCGAAGGTCACGCGCACGGCCGGGTGCTCCGCCGGGTCGTCCGGCGTGCCGATCCAGCGGTAGCCATCGTCGCCACAGGCCTGGCTGACCCGCAGGTAGGCGACCTCGCCGGGGGTTCCGGTCGCGACCACCTCGAGGTCGAGGTCAGGGGCGGGCTGCCCGGCGCCAGCGTCGGTGAACACCACCACCTCGACGTCGTCGGCCGGGCCTTCGAGCGCGACCTGCCAGCCCTCGGGCTCGGGCACCTCGACGATGCGCAGCCAGTCGGGCACCTCGACGGCGACCTCGGTGGTCACCGCGCCCTCACCGGCGACCTCGGAGCCGCAGCCGTGGGCCATCGCCAGGGTCAGGGTCGCCAGGCTGTCGACCGGGAGCTCACCTCCGCGCACGAACGGGTGCGCCCAGGCGGGCGCGCCACCAACCAGGACGGCCAGCAGCACCAGTGCAGGCAGGGATCGGTTCATGGAGTCACCTCGATGACGGTGTCGACGGAGATCTCGGTGAAGCGGTCCAGACCGGCGACCACCCGCACCTGCCAGGCGCCGGCGAAGCTCAGTTCGTCGGTCGCGGCCAGCCAGTGGCCGGTGCCCGCCGGCATCGGGGTCAGGCGCAGGGGGCCGATGCCCTCGGGCACGAAGGTGAACTCGAGGCGTAGATCCTCGACCTCGCTGCTGGGCTGTCCGGTGCGATCCACCACGTAGGCATGGATCGTGCGTGCCCCGCCGCGGGCCGGCTCCACCACCAGGTCGACCTCGAGGTCGTCGCTCAGCGGCAGGCTGACCGCGACCGGCTCGGGGTTGCCCCCGCCGGCCGCAGGCGCGGGCTCGGTGACCAGTACCCCGGTGAGCAGCGCCACGGCCGTCAGCAGCGCGAGCTCGACCGACACGGTGCGCCGTAGGGGGCGCCACGCGGCGGGTCCGGGTGCAGCCACCACCCGGGGCACCAGCCAGCGCCGGTTCACCCCGGCCACGGCCAGCACCACGGCGACGACGCCGACCTTGCTGAGCAGCAGCCGCCCGTAGGTGGTCGTGGTCAGGGCGGCCACCTCACCGAGCAGCACGACCGCCATCACGGTGCCGCTGACCGCGACCGCGAGCACCGCGAGCAGGGCCAGGTCCCCGAACCGCCGGATCGCGTGGGCCGCCCCGACCGGGTCGTCGTCCCGGCGGTGGCCGCGCAGCAGTCCCGCGAGCAGCGCCAGCCCCCCGAGCCACACGGCCGCCGCCGTGAGATGCACGACATCGGCGGCCATCGCCAGCATGACGGGAGCGACCGAGCGTTGATGTCCGTCGAGCGCGAAGGAGCCCACCCCCACCAGCGCGAGCAGCACCGCCAACCGTGACCACCAGCCCGCCGGCCAACCCCGCACCGCGGTGGCGGCGAGCAGCCCGAAGGCAACCGCGCGCACCACCGCGCCGAGCCCCGCGCTGGTGGCCAGTCCGTCGCGCAGCCGCTCGGGTACGAGCGCGGCAACCAGCGGCACTCCGGCCAGCGCGGCGGACTGCGCGACCAGCGCGAGCAGGGTCACCCCGGCGGCAGCACCCGCCAGCACCACCAGGGTGCGGCGGACCCGGCGCTGCTCGGCGTCGGTCGGGGCCAGCACGGGGGCGAGCAGCGCCATGCCACCGGCCAGCAGCGCGAGCAGGGAGACCACCCCACGCAGGAACCGGGCGGTGTGCTCCACGCCGAGGTCGGATCCCGGGTCGAGGTCGAGTTCGGCGAGCCGCTCGTCGTCGATCGCGGCGGCGTCCCCGATCGTGAAGCGCAGCACCCCGCCGACGGGGTGGCTGTCGACCGAACGCACCCGGTAGCTGACCACGTACCCCCCGTCGGGCAGGTCCGGCGGGAGCCCCACCGTCACGATCCGCTCGTCGGTCCGGTCGAGCACCCCGGTGTCGACCCGCACCGCGTCGGCATCGAACACCCGCAGTGCGTCGGCGACCAGATCGACCGGTTCGTCGAAGCGCAGGGTGACGACCGACGGGGCGACCTCGAGGTGGGCTCCGTCGGGCGGATCGACGCCGAGCAGGCTCGCATGCGCCCACGCCGGCAGCGACGGTGCCAGCCACAGCCCGAGCGCCAGCACCACGACCACCACCAGCGCGGCGTGCGGGCTGCGGTCGAGGCGGTGCGCCGCGGCCATGCAGCTCACGACGACGTCGCGGCCGCCGGCCACGCGCCGCGCCGGGCACCGGCACCGGCGCCCACGACCCGGACCAGCAACCACAGCCCGAGGACCGCGACCGCCTCGAGCAGATGCACGCTCTCGGCGAGCAGGGTCGTGTGTCCGCGCTGGATCTCCAGGGCCGCGCTCACCACCGACACCGTGGCGACGACCGCCGCGATCGGCAGTACCCCGGCGGCTCGCCGCGGCTGCAGCGCCGCCACCAGCAGACCGACGCCGAGCCCGAGCTCCAGCGCCCCGAGGTGGCGGGCCAGGTGCAGCTCGGGCTCGACCACCCCGAGCAGCAACGGGACCGCGAGCGTGAGCTGGACCAACCCGACCACACCCACCAACCCGCGGGCCGCCCGTGCCCGCAGCGCACGCTCTCGCCGGGCGGCGTCGGCCACCAGGATCGGCTCGCTCAGGTCGGGCACGACCATCGCGGGACGCACCCGCAGCCGCCGCTGCGCGCCGACCAGCGCGCCCTGGTAGCCACGGCAGCCCGTGCAGACCTCGAGGTGGCGGGTGGCCACGTCCGGCGACACGACGCCGTCCTCACCGTCCAGCCAGGCCGACAACGTTTCGCGGACCGGCTCGCAGCGATCGTCCACAGGTGGTTTCTCCCGAGCTCGGCACCGGCGGGTTGCGATCTCGGCAGGGAGTCGTTCCCGGCCGCCGGTCGGTTCCCGGCCGCCGGTCGGTTCCCGGAAGCTGCGCGCCGATACGCGGCCGTCGGCACCGCGACCCTACCCTGAGCGCTCCCGGATCCAGGGGGATCGATGGATGAGCTCACGCCCCTGCTGCAGGCCGCTGCACAGGGCGATCGTGATGCGCTGGCCGCGTTCGTACGCCGGGCTCAACCCGAGGTGTGGCGCTTCGTCGCGCACCTGGTGGACCCGGCCAGCGCGGACGATCTCACCCAGGAGGTGTTCCTGCGTGCGCTCGCGGCTGCCCCGAGGTTCCGGGGGGAGGCCAGCGCCCGGACCTGGCTCCTGTCGATCGCCCGACGGACCGCCGCGGACGAGATCCGCCGCCGGCAGCGCCGCCGACGCCTGCCGGATCGACCGCCCCGAGACGAGGTGGATCCCGCCGGGCAGCTGGCGCTGACCGATCTGCTCACCGCACTGCGGCCCGAACGTCGCGAGGCGTTCGTCCTCACCCAGGTGCTGGGCCTGTCCTACGCCGAGGCGGCCGAGGCCTGCCAGGTACCGGTGGGCACCATCCGCTCCCGGGTGTCCCGGGCCCGCGGCGACCTGCTGGCGATGCTCGACGACGAGGCCCCGGCGCTCACGGAGCGTCGGACGCACGCAGGTCACTGAGCCGCGATCGCACGGCTGCCAGCGCCTCCTGCACGGCCGGGTCGGGATCCTCCCCGTAGCGTGCCAGCACCGCGGCGAGCCGATCGCCGGCCGCGGCCGTGTCCCCGGCCGTGTCCCCGGCCAGCAGCTCGGCCTGCTCGAGGCGGGCCGCGATCACCTGCACCCGTACCGCCGGGTCGTCGTCGGTGAGCGCATCGAGTCCGTCGAGCAGGGCCGCGGCGGCCTGCGGTGCCTCCAGTACGTCGGTGGCGGCCGCAGCGATGCGCCGTGCGAGCACGAGCTGCTCGGTGTCGAGCGCGTCGTGCCGCGACAGCCCCACCTCGAGCTGCTCGACAGCGTCGATCGCCGCCGCGGGCTGGTCCAGCGCGAGCAACGCGGCGGCGCGGTTGACCCGGGCGCGCAGGACCTGGTCGCGGGTGACCGGATCCTCGGCGTGGGCGAACCGGGAGATGAGCTGCTCGTAGGCGTCGAGGGCCGCCTCGTGCTCCTCGATCGCGTCGAGACAGATGCCACGGTTGAGCATCGCCATCGCCGTCTCGTGGCGCTGGTCGGGATCGTCGTCGTCCACCGGGACGCCGGCCGCCTGCAGATAGGCCTGGGCGGCGACCTCGAGTTCGCCGAGCTCGGTGAGCAGCAGCGCCCGTTCGAAGCGCGCGGCGAACGCGGTCTCCCGGCGCACCGGATCGGCATCCTCAGCCACGTCCGCGGTCCGGTCGGCCAGGGTCTCGCAGCGCGCGAGCGCCTGCTCGAGCTCACCGGACTCGTGGAGTTCGAGGATCACGTCGAGCTCGTGACGCAGCCGTTGCACATCGGCCATCGGGGCACCTCCTCGTCGAGGTCCGACGCTACCCGCGAGCCCGCACCCCACCCCGTTCGCCCGGCCGGGTCCCCTGGACGGCGGAGATCACCAGCGCAGCAACGCGCCGACACCCTCGTGCTCCTCGAGGTGCGCCGCCGCGTCGGGCTCCAGCGGGGTGACCCGCGCCCCGGTGGCGATCGCCCGCTCCACCAGCCGCTCGAGGAACAGCGGCTCGGCGTGGAAGTCGAGGTCGGACTGCGCCACCAGTCCCTCGATGCGCGGATGCAGGCTGCCGTCCTCGGCGCGGTAGCCGCTGACGGTGCGGGCATCGTCGAACACCAGGTGCGAGACGCGCCCCTCGTTGAGCGCGGAGCACACCTGACGCAGGCCGATGGCTGCCGGTCCCCCGCTCAGGCGCCGGTCGAGCACGGCCGCGGCCAGCGTGCGCTCCCGGTCGAGGTGGACCGAGCGCAGCAGCGGCCAGACAGCATCCGCGATGGCCGGGGGGGAGGCATCCTCCCACGAGGCGTCGGCGATCAGGACCCGTAGCGTGCCATCCTCGTGCAGGGCGTCCTCGACGACCTCACGCAGCTTGGGCGGGGAGGAGAGCACCAACCGGTCCCAGCCGTGCTGCTTGGCCAGGCTCCGCACGTGCTCGGCGAAGCCGCGCAGGAAACGGTGACGCTGGGTCGCGACGCGCTCCTCGAAGCGGTCCCGGTCCACGAAGCCGTGGTGGGGGTGCTCGGGGTTGCCCGGCGACGGTCCGGCCTTCTCGGGTGCGGCGACGTCGTCGGAGACGTCGAAGCGCTGTGCCTCGAGCTCCTCGACCTCACCGACCTGCCAGCGCAGCACCCGGGCACTGGCGCGCGACACGACCAGCACGCCTGCCGCCCGACCTTCGTCGTGGGCGGCGACCAGCGGCCGCAGGTACGGGCCGTCGTGCAGCACGACCCGCTCCCGGAACGGCAGTTGGACGGCGACGGTCTCGCTGCGTCCGTCGTCGAGGCCGAGGAACAGCGCGCGGCCCCGGCCCGCGGCCCGGGGGTCGAGCAGCCGCTCCATGGCCGGGGTGGCCTCGCTGAGCCGTCGCTCGAGGACCTTGGCGAGATCCGGGTCACGCCCGGCCACCTCGGCGCGCAGCGCCTTGAGCTGGTTGCGGATCTCGATCGGCGCCGTGGGCTGAGGGTCCGCCGCCTGCGCGGGACTGAAGCCCGTGTAGACCGACAGCACCCCCTTCGCATCCACGAAGCCGAGCAGGTCCCGGATGGTGGTGTCATCGATACTCATATCCCCATCGTAGTGGTCCGAGGCGGTCGTCGACAGGGCGAGGTCGGTACCGTTCGACCATGTTCACCCGCGCCGTGCGTATCGCCCGCGTCCGCGGCGTCGAGGTCCGCCTCGATCCGTCGCTGGCGATCATCGTCGTGCTCGTGGGTTGGACCCTGGGAACCCGCTTCGCGGCCGACTTCGCGTTGTCGACGGCGCTTGCGATGGCGGTGGCCGGCACGCTGCTGTTCTTCGCGTCGCTGCTCGCCCATGAACTCGCCCATGCGCTCGAGGCCCTGCACCGCAACCTCGAGGTGCACAGCATCACGCTGTTCCTGTTCGGCGGGGTGACCGAGATGCACGCCACGACCGACTCGCCGCGCGACGAGTTCGTCATCGCCGCGGTCGGTCCCTACGTCAGCCTGGTGTGCGGTGCGGTGTTCGGGCTGGTCGCGACCTTCGCCACCGCCCTGCCCACGACGGTCGGCGCCCCCATCGCCGAGGTCGCCGGTCTGCTCGGCTGGCTCAACGTGCTGCTCGCGGTGTTCAATCTGGTTCCGGGCGCGCCGCTCGACGGAGGCCGTGTGCTGCGCGCGGGGCTGTGGTGGATCACCGGCGACCGCCGTCGGGGCCTGCGCATCTCCGCCCGGGCCGGACAGGCACTGGGGCTCGGACTCGCGGGCTACGGCCTGACCGGCCTGGCCATGGGCGGCACCGCCGTGGCCTTCGCCGCGTTCTGGTGGGTGCTGATCGGGGGGTTCCTGTTCGCGGCGGCCCGCACCGAGCTGCGCCAGAGCGACCTCGACGACCTGCTGCTGCACCACCACGTCACCGACCTGTTCACCGCCCCGCCCCGGGTGCTCGACGCCGATCAGCGGTTGGATGCCGCCGACCTGCCCACCCCGGCCGGCGACCTCGTCGCGGTGGTGTCGGGCAGCCGGCTGCTCGGCGTCATCCCCGCGGAGGAGCTCGCGACGCTGCACCCGACCGAACGGGCGCTGCGGATCGCCGGCGAGCTCGCCGAACCGGTCGACGACCGTCCCGAGGTGGCGATCGACGCCACGCTGCGGACCCTGGTCGACGGCTTCCACCAGGGATCGGACGCGGTGCGCATCGTCGCCGACGAGCAGCCGGTGGCCGTGCTCACCGAGCGGGACGTCGCCCGCGGGATCCAGCGTCTGCGCCGCACTCCACCGTCGCAACGCCACGCCCCGACCCCGCCGCCCCCGCCCCCGACCCC
>SKJO01000095.1 GCA_007121975.1 Nitriliruptoraceae bacterium
CTGGCCGAGGACGGGTTGGGCAACTCGGCGAGGGCTTGGTGGGTGCCGCCGGTGGGGTTTGCGTCCGGTCCGGGGCTTGCGTGCCGGCCCGGCGGCCGAACTCCCGGAGGTTCGGCCGCCGTCGCTGTGCGCGTGGCCGGAGAGTGCGCTCAGCGATCAGCTCCGGCCACCAGGCGCCCGACCAGGGAGCACGGCGGGGGCGGCCGACAGGCGGGCGACGCGGCGTACGCAACCGGACAGCCATGACCGGCTGGCTACGCCGCATCCTCCACGCTGGCCCATGCGGCGTACGCAACCGGACAGCCATGACCGGATGGGTACGCCGCATCCGGGGGTGCGTCGCGCCGCGGAGGGCGCTCGCCGGTCGGCGCGCAGGTGCAGGCGACAGCCGCACGGAAGCGGGCGCTGGACGTGCGCAGCGTTTCGGGGGCGTATCGCCACGGTGACCGCGCAGAGACAGGTTGATGACCCCGGCCGATCGGACCGCCCCCGACCGTACGCTGCAGATGAGCGTCACGAAGCACCCGTGCGGCACCCGTGCCGCGAGGTACCGACGAAGGGAGGCAGGACCATGTCGCTGTTCACCCGCTCCACGGACATCACGGCAGCCATCGCGTGCTACCGCTTCCTGAACGATGGGCTCGCCCGGGATCTGCGTGAGCGCACCGGCCGGTCACCCGCCGAGCTCGCGCGCGAGCTGAGCGCCGACGTCGACGCCGCCACCCTCGAGCGCTGGGAGCGTGGTGAGTCCCTCCCGGTTGGTCACCGCGCCACGGCCTACGGGCACGCGCTGCAGGCTCTCGAGGCCGAGGTGCAGCGCACCACACCCGCCCGCCGCTGATCACACCCGCTCGAGCAGCTCGGCGATGCCCTTCTCGATCCCGGCCGCCAGCACGTCGGCGTCCGGGGTCGAATCCAGGTCGGCGGTGACGCCGAACGCGAGCTTGCCGTCGTAGGAGAAGATCGCCACCCCGGTGCGGAACCCCTCCCCGATGGGCACGTAGGGGGAAGCGGTCAGCAACCGGTGGCCGAGGAGGTAGCGAGGCTGCTGCGGTCCGGGAACGTTGGTGGTGACCGTGGTCACGAACCGCTGCCCGCGGCGCTGGATGAGCTCGGTGACCGAACGCAGGGTCAGGCCGACCACCATCGCCGGTGCCATACCCGTGGCCCCGACCATCGTCGCCACCGCGATGGCCTCGCCCGATCCCTTCAGAGCGTCCATCTCGGCGCGCACGGCCACCAGCCGCTCGACCGGATCGGCGATGGTCACGGGCAGCGAGGCGAACAGTGCCGTGACCCGGTTGTTGACCTCGCCGCGCTGGTCCTCGGAGCGCAGCGAGACCGGGATCATGCTGCGGACCTCGGTGCCGTCGTGCAGTTCGCTGCGACCGAGCAGGACCTCGCGGTAGCCGTTGGTGACCGCCGCGAGGATGACGTCGTTGACGGTCCCCCCCAGGGCCTTGCGGATCGCCTTGACGTCGGCCAGCGAGGCGTGTGCGCTGGCGTAACGGCGGTGGGGCCCGATCGGCCCGACCAGGCTGGAGGGCGGCATCGGCTGCAGGACCCCGGCGAGTTCGGCGGCCCCGCGCGCCGCGGCCGCCAGCTGTGCCGCGAGGTGGCCGGGCTGGCGCACGGCCCCGACCGCACCCCGGGCGACCCCGACCGGCTGGGTCACCAGCTCACCGAGCGCGTCGCGCACCAGGGTTCGGCGCGCGGGAGGAGTTGCCGCCTGCCAGCGGCTGGGCTCGGCGGTGAGCGCGTCGGGCTCCTCCTCGAGGATCAGGGCCAGCAGGTCGGTCCCGGCGATGCCGTCGACCACGCAGTGGTGCACCTTGCTCAGCATCGCCCACCGCTCGCCCTCGAGCCCCTCGACGAACCAGGTCTCCCACAACGGGCGGTTGCGATCGAGCTGCTGGCTCATCACCCGACCGACCAGCAGGTGCAGCTGCTCGACGCCCCCGGGGCTGGGAAGCGCGGTGTGGCGCACGTGGTAGTCGAGCTGGAAGTGCTGGTCGTCGACCCAGACCGGACGGGCCAGGCGCAGCGGGACGCGCTGGATGCGCTGCCGGTAGCGCGGGATGAGGTCGAGCTTGGCGCCGATGGCGTCGCGCAGCTCCGACCACGGGGGCGGTGGTCCCTCGAACACCCCGACCGAGCCGATGTGCATGTGGTCGGCGTCGTCCTCGACGTGCAGGAACCAGCTGTCGAGCGGGCTCATCCTCTCCACGCGGCGTCTCCTCCCGCAGCGACCGTCGACCCGCACCGGGCCGGGCCACCGCCTCCCTGAGCAGCGACACCGCCCACGCTAGCGCGCCGGCTCAGCGACCGACCGGCGGACCGTCGGCCAACTGCACCGGCAGCGAGCCGGTACGCAGTTCGTACGGGACGTGGGCGGTCTCGTTCCAGCGATCGAGGACCACCGCTCCAAGCTCCTCGGATCCCCCGCCATCCGCGGGGGAATCGCCTCCCCAAGCCGCGAGCTCGGCCGCCGTCGCCGGACTGTTGGTGGTGCCACCCCAGGCCACGAGGTGGGTGACGGCCGCGTTGCTGACGCCCCCCAACGTGCCCGGTGCGAGTCCGAGCAGCCGGTGGGTGCCGTGCCAAACCGGACCACCATGCGTCACCGCGATCGTCACCGAACCGGGCGGCGTCGCGGTCAGCCAGCGTCGCAGCACCGGATCGACCCGATCGGCGAGCATCGAGGCGGACTCCCCGCCGACCTCCTCGACGACGTCCTCGCCGGCCAACCAGCGGGCCCAGCGCTCCGGGTCGTCGCGGGCGACCTCGGTGCGCAGGCGCCCCTCCCAGGCGCCGAAGGTGCGTTCCCTCAGGCCCGGGTCCTCGGCCGGCTCGCACCGAAGCGCCTCGGCCAGCGGGGCCATGGTCTCGCGGGTGCGCTGCAGATCGGACGTCACCAACTGGGCGTCGGGATGCGCGGCGGCCAACGCCACCGCGGTGGACCGCGCCTGGGCGTGTCCGAGTGCGCTCAGGCCGGCACAGCGCTGGCCCTGGATCCGGGCCTCGGCGTTCCACACCGACTCACCATGGCGCACCAGCACCAGGCGCCTCACGCCGGCGACCCGCGGTCGTGGTCCCCTCGCCAGACTCCAGGGCCGAACGCGGTCGCCAGCGGCCGGTGATCCCGGGAGGCGGCCGACCGTTCGGCGCCGGGCTCGAGCACCTCCCCGGACCAGGGGTCTCGGCGCGGCACGTCCGACCACAGCCGCTCGAGCTCGTAGTACGCGCGTTGCTCGGTCGAGAACAGGTGACAGACCACCTCGCCGTAGTCGAGCAGGATCCAACCCGAGGCCGGGTCACCCTCCCGGTGCAGCGCGCGGCGCCCGAACCGCTCGCGCATCCGCTCCTGCACGGCGTCGCTGATCGCGTCCAACTGCCGTTCGTTGCTGGCGGTGGCGAGCACGAACAGGTCCACGAGCGCGAGAACCCCGCCCACCTCCAGCACCACCAGTTCGGTGGCCTTCTTGTCATCGGCGGCATCGGCCGCCGCCACGGCCAGGGCCACGGGCCCGGACAGTTCGTTCACGTCCACCTCGTCGGGGTCGTCATCGGTCGGTCAGGGAACCACACCCGCGCGCCAGCCGCGAGGACACCGGCCGGTTGGGTCGCCAGCACGATCAGCCACCGGCTGGTGGCGGGAAGTCCGCGCCCACGATCAGGGTCACGTCCACGACCGACTGCGGGGTCCCGGAACGTTCGATCTCGCCGACCCCGAGCCGTGCCTGCAGGTCCCGGCCGACCTCGACCTGCGCCGGGTCGGTGTCGTGCAGCACGATCCGGGTGGTGGGATGGTCGAAGTGCTCGGCGTTGCCGGTCAGCCGCACCTGGTAGCCGCCCGGGGTGACCCGCTCGGCGACCAGCTGGCCGACGCCGGGGGCGCCGTTGCCGTTGAGGACCTGCAGCACGATGCCGGCGCCGGGGCCCCCGCGCGTGCTGAAGGGCCCGAAGCGCTCCTCGATCACGGCCGGGGCCCGGTCATCATCGAGTCGGTAGCGGTCGTCGGGTTCGGCCCCGAGCGGCGCCACGGGCAGCGTCAAGGTCGTGACCAGGTCGCGGGCCCGAGCGTCGGCGAGTCCGAGCAGCAGCACCTGCAGCCGCGCCGGATCCCCGACCAGCAGGCCGTCGCCGGCCACCTCGAGCTCGTCGAGGCCGTCGGAGGCGCGTGCCCCGAAGCGTTCGGGCGCCCGGGCGATCTGGTCGAGCAGCCCCTCGAGCACCTGCTGGGTCCGCGGCAGTGCGTCGAGCTCCCGGCTGCCCTCCGGGCGCAGCACGAGGTAGTCGACCACGCGGTCGCCCTCGAGCAGCGCCGGACCGGGCGCGAACCCGATCACCGATTCTTCGCCCGGCAGCTCACGGCGGACCTCGACGGGGATCCCCTCGGCGCGTCCCGCCAGCGACGCCCAGCCATCGCGGTCGAGCACGAGCACCTCATCGAGGTCGAGCAGCAGCACGTTGTCCAGCGCCACCCGAACGGTGTCGGGGCCGCCGAACGCGAACGCCTCGGCGAGGTCCAGGCTGCCGAACCCGGGCACCTCGGAGACCAGCCGCAGCGGCACCAGCACGATGCTGGCCAACTCGCTCGCCTCGTCCACCGCCAGCAGGGCGAGGCTGACCGCCTGAGCCTCATCGACGGTGATCATCGCCACCGCGCTCGCCGCCGTCCGCGGGGAGGCCGGCGCGGCCCCTTCGGGTGGGGCAAGGTCCCCATCGACGGCAGGTCCGCGCGCCACGCCGAACCCGCCGACCAGGGCGATGGTCACCCCGATGCCGAGCGCCGAGACGACCGCGAGCAGCACGGTGGCCATCAGCGCGCGCCGCAGCCGACGCCGGCGGATGCGGCGGGGGGCGTGGCGTGCCGTTGGCCCCGGTGCCGGGCCCGCGGACGGCGACGCCGCGGGCGCGTCGGGTTCCACCGCGTCCTCGGCCGGCACGGCATCGGATGCCGCCGGCGTGTCGGGCGCCACCTCGGCTTCGAGGTAGCGGGAGCCCGCCCGCTCGCCGTCGGGGACCGGCTTGCGCGAGGGACGCAGCACCACCACCCGGGGATCGGTCCGCACCCGTCGACGACGCCCCCGGTCAGCCATCGTCGGCCTCCGCGCGTGGCGGTGGGTCGCCGAGTGGCGCCGCGCCGTACAACCCGTGCTCACGCACGTAGCCGTCGACCGCGTCCGGCACCAGATAACGGGTCGCGAGCCCGGCCGCGAACCGCTGCCGCAGCTGGGTCGAGGACACCTCGAGCTGCGGGATCTGCAGGTGGACCAGCTGCGGACGCAGCCGGCGACCGACCGGCGTGCTCACCTCCGGACGGGTCACGACCACGAAGGTCGCCAGCGCCAGCGCCTCGTCGCTGCGCTTCCAGCGCGACAGCCCGGCCGCCGCGTCCTCGCCGAGCACGAAGAACCAGTCGGTGTCCGGCTCCTCGCGGTGCAGCTCGGCCAGCGTGTCGGCGGTGTAGGTCGGACCCTCGCGGCGCACCTCCCGGTCATCGACCACCAGGTGCGGATCCTCGGCCACCGCCGCAACGGTCATCGCGGTGCGCACCGCGGCCGGGGTCGGCGCCGTTCCCTTCATCCAGGGCTCGCCGGCCACCAGCAACCGCACCTGGTCGAGGCCGAGCTCCACACGGGCACACTCAGCCACGACGAGGTGGCCGAGGTGCGGGGGGTCGAAGGTGCCCCCGAGGAGGCCGACACGGCGGGTCATCGCGGTCAGGCTAGCCCGCCGCCGGGTCCCGGGCCGGGTACCCGGCGACGCCGGGCACCTCGGTGCCGACAACGACTAGGGTCGCAGCGGGGGATGCCCCACCGTCCGAACCGATCACGAGGAGCCACCGGTGGCCGAGCCGACCAAGATCCTGCTCGACGAGAGCGAGCTGCCGACCCACTGGTACAACGTCGTCCCCGACCTGCCCACGCCGCCCCCGCCGCCGCTGCACCCGGGCACCCACCAGCCGGTCGGCCCCGAGGACCTCGCCCCGCTGTTCCCGATGGGCCTGATCCTGCAGGAGGTCACCGGCGAGCGCTACGTCGAGATCCCCGAGGCCGTGCGCGAGGTCTACCGACTGTGGCGGCCCTCCCCGCTGTACCGCGCCCGCAACCTCGAACGCCACCTCGACACCCCGGCCAGGATCTACTTCAAGTACGAGGGGGTCTCCCCTGCCGGCAGCCACAAGCCCAACACCGCCGTGCCCCAGGCCTACTACAACGCCCAGGAGGGCGTGCAGCGCCTGACCACCGAGACCGGCGCCGGCCAGTGGGGCTCGGCCCTCGCGTTCGCCTGCGCACAGTTCGGGCTCGGCTGCGAGGTGTGGCAGGTCGCCGCGTCGTTCACCCAGAAGCCCTACCGCGCCTCGATGATGCGGCTGTGGGGCGCGACGGTGCACTCCTCGCCCTCGGAGCTGACCGCAGCGGGACGCGCGGTGCTCGCCGAGCACCCCGACTCACCGGGGTCGCTCGGGATCGCGATCTCCGAGGCCGTCGAAGCCGCCCTGGCCGACGAGCAGACCAAGTACGCGCTGGGCAGCGTGCTCAACCACGTGCTGCTGCACCAGACGGTGATCGGCGAGGAGGCGCTGCTGCAGCTGGCCAAGGTCGGCGACACCCCCGACCTGATCGTGGGCTGCACCGGCGGCGGGTCGAACTTCGCCGGGCTGTTCTTCCCGTTCCTGCGCGAGAAGCTCGCCGGCAAGATGGCGCCGAGCATCCTCGCGGTGGAGCCGGCCGCCTGCCCGTCGCTGACCAAGGGCGAGTACCGCTACGACTTCGGGGACGTGGCCGGGATGACGCCGCTGATGAAGATGCACACCCTCGGCCACGACTTCATCCCCGACCCGATCCACGCCGGCGGGCTGCGCTACCACGGCATGTCACCGCTGCTGTCCCACCTCTACGAGCTCGGACTGTTCGAGGCCGAGGCGATCGACCAGACCCATTGCTTCGACGCGGCCCTGACCTTCGCGCGCACCCAGGGAATCGTGCCGGCTCCCGAGCCCACGCACGCCATCGCCGCGGCGGTACGCGAGGCCGAGCGCTGCCGGGAGACCGGCGAGGAGAAGGTCATCCTCACGGCGCTGTGTGGGCACGGACACTTCGACATGGCGGCCTACGACGCCTACCTGTCCGGGCAGCTGCGCGATCACGACTACCCCGCCGAGGCCGTCGCCGAGGCCATGGCGCGGGTGCCGGTGATCGAGAGCTGAGCGCCCGGTCCGGGGACACCGGCGGTCCCGAACCGCCCGTGTCCCCGTCCGGAGATCCCCGTGTCCCTGCGTGCCTCGAGCCCACCTGACGCCGACCCGACGGCGCGCGACCGCGCCTCGGCCGGCGCCGCGCCCGCGCGACGCGGGTGGCAGCTGCTGACCGACCGCGTCTTCGGCGCGTTCTACGCCGGCAAGCTCATCTCGACCATCGGGGTGTGGGTCCACAACATCGCGGCCGCGATCCTGGTGTTCGAGCTGACCGGCTCCGCGCTGCTGGTCGGTGCGGTCACCGTCGGACAGTTCGTGCCGCAGCTGGTGCTGACCCCGTTCAGCGGCGCGCAGGCCGACCGGGGCGACCGGCGCCGGCAGGTCATCGTGGGCCGGCTGGTCGCCGCCAGCGGCTCGGGCCTGCTGGTGGTGTGGTCGCTGAGCGTCGGCCTCGAGGGGCGGGCCGGTGCCGGCGCGGTGATCGTCGCCGCCACGATCGTGGGCGTGGGGTTCGCGCTCGGCGGCCCGGCGATGAGCGCGCTGGTGCCTTCCCTGGTGCGCCGCGAGGAGCTGGCCGCCGCGATCGCCCTCAGTGCCTCGCCGTTCACCATCGCCCGGGTCGCCGGCCCGGCGATCGGCGCGGTGCTGGTGGCCACCGCCGGCGCCACCGCCGCCTTCCTGCTCGCCGCAGTCACCAACCTGGCCTTCGCCGCCGTGCTGTGGCGGCTGCCGATCCCGTCCGCCCCCCGCCGCGCCGGTCGCGACACCTCGATCGGCGCCGGCCTGCGCTACGTGCGCTCGGATGCGGCGATGTTCGGCCTGCTGCTCGGCATCGCCGCGATCGGTGTGGGGGCCGACCCCGTCATCACCCTGACCCCGTCGCTGGCGGCCGAACTCGGCCGGGACGCCGGCTTCGTGGGGGTGCTCGCCTCCTCGTTCGGGCTCGGGGCCGCCGGAGCCTTCCTGCTGCTGGGCATGCTGCGCCGTTGGCTCGGCCTCGAGCGGCTGGGCGTGGCCGGCATGCTGACCCTGGCCACCGGCC
>SKJO01000363.1 GCA_007121975.1 Nitriliruptoraceae bacterium
TACGGGGTGCTAGGACCCTCTAGCTGCCAAGTGCGCGAGGGGGGACTTGAACCCCCATGACCTTTCGGTCACACGGCCCTCAACCGTGCGCGTCTGCCTGTTCCGCCACTCGCGCGAGTGCTCCGCAGGCCTCTGCCCGCGGACGCCGAAGCGTAGCCGCCGGCGCCCTGGCCTGCCAACGCCAGGCACCGGCCGGCAGCGACCCCCGACGATCAGTCCTCGGCCAGCGACACCGCCGTCAGGTCCAGCCGCCCGAAGGCGGTGTAGACCAGACCCTCGACCTCCTCGGAGACCACCAGCGCGTGGCGGTACCACAGCAGCGGCAGGGCCGGCGCCTCCTCGAGCACCCGCCGCTCCGCGGCCCGGTAGAAACGGTTCGCCGCCTCGAGGTCGGGCTGGGATCGGGCGAGGTCGAGCAGCTCGTCGACCTCCTCGTCGACGAAGCCGGTCAGGTTGTCGCGGCCGACCTCGCGGCTGTGGAACATCGGCGCGAGGTAGGCGCTGAAGCTCGGCTCGTTGGTCTGCCACCCGAACCGGAACAGCGGCGCCTCACCGGCGCGGACGGCCGCGAGGTGGTCGGGCAACTCCCGAGCTTCGAGCACCACCTCGACGTCGAGCGCGGCCTCGAGGTCGGCGGCGACCCGCTCGGCGATCGCCGCGTGGGTCGGGCTGCGACTGTGGCTGATGGTCACCGAGCTCAGAACCGGCTCGACCTCGAGGTCGTCGGGGTCGATGGGGTCGACGGGCGGCAACGGATCCACAGCGCCGTCCTCGGTGGCCGCGGTCGGGGTCGTCGGGGTGCGGGCTGCCTCGGCTTCGGCCACCGCCACCTCGACGCGCTCGGCCTGGACCTCGGCGAGCAGGTCCCGTGCCGCGTCCGGATCGTGCCGACAGTGGCTGCAGGCCGCGAGCTGCGAGCCGGGCACCGGGGGCGGAACCAGCCCCTCAGCCGGCGCCCGCAGCCCCTGCATGACGACCTCGGCCAACGCCTCGCGGTCGATCGCCGAGGAGATCGCCCGACGAACCCGCGCGTCGTCGAACGGTGGCTGCGTGGTGTCGAAGCCGTACAGGTAGATGCTGGAGGTGATGCCGTCGAGCACCCCCGGCCCGCGGTAGCCGTCCTCGGAGCGCCCGAAGCGCTCGATCGCGTCCTCACGCCGCGACGGCGGCAGCGTCGCCACCTGCAGCTGCCCATCGAGCAGGTCGTCCCACTGGCGCAGCCCGGCGGGATCGTCGAGGAAGACCTGGAAGAGCACCTCGTCGAGCACCGGCCGGCGGGGATGGTCCTCGACGGCGGTCAGGCGCAGGAACCCCCCGGGCTCGCGCGGCTCGGCCATCGCGAACGGGCCGTTGCCGACCGGGCGGGCCGCGAAGGCCTGCGGCGAGAGCTCGGCGATCGGGGGAAGCGGCACCAGGCTCGGGTCAGTCAGGGTGAGCAGGAACGCGGGGTGCGGCTCCACGAGCCGGATGCGCAGCTCATGCTCACCGTCCACGATCAGCCCCGACATCGGCCCCCCGCGGGCCGCGGAGCGCGCCGCCCCCTCGACCGGCTCGAGCAGGTAGCCGAGGTAGGAGGGCGGATCGGCCTCGGCGTCGACCAGCCGCTCGAAGCTGCGCTTGACATCGGCTGCGGTGACCGGCGTGCCATCGTGGAAGGTGGCGTCCTCACGCAGCGTGAACCGGTAGGTCCGGCCGTCGTCCTCCAGGGCCCAGGAGCTGGCCGCCCCGGGCAGCAGCTGCCCGTCGACCCCCAGACGCACCAGCGGCTCGAACAGCGCTCCGACGATCAGCGAGCCCTCGTCATCGGCAACGAAGCGGGGGTCGATGCTGATCGGGTCGACCGCCAGCCCGACACGCAGCGTTCCCAGCGCCGGGTCGAGGCCCGCCTCCACCGGCAGATCGCTGGGCGGCTCCCCACCGACGTCCTGCGCCGAGGGACCCGGGTCGCAGCCGAGCAGGATCCCGACGGTGAGCAGCAGCGAGAGGGCGAACGCTCGTCGCCCACGGGAGGTCAGAGCAGGACGACCAGCGTGATGTTGGTGGCGAAGAACACCAGCGAAGCGATGACCGTGAACCGGTCGAGGTTGCGCTCCACGACCGCGGAGCCCTGCAGCCCGCCACCCATGCCTCCGCCGAACATGTCGGACAGCCCGCCGCCCTGGCCGCGGTGCAGAAGGACCAGCATGATCAGGATCAGCGCCAGCAGCACGTGCAGCGCGGTGAGCAGTCCGATGAGCACTTCGACGTCTCCGACGCGGTCGGGTCACGGCCGAGCAGCGTACCAGCAACGCCCGGCTCCGCAGCGCGGTCCGGATCACTGGCGTCGCGCGAGCCAGAACAGCTGCAGGCCATCGGAGGGGACGCGGTCCACGACCGGGGTTGCCTCCCAGCTCAGCTCGTGATCGACCCGGACCTGGGGGCGCAGATCCAGCGCGACCCGGGCGTCGCTGGTCGGGCAGGCCGCCTCGTCGACGCCGCAGGCCCGCAGCGTCGACCGCCGGTTCTCCGCCCCCTGCTCATCGAACCGGCTCGGCGCCACCGAGGTGGTCGGTGCCGCCGCAGGCGTCGAGCGCCGGTAGACCTCGAAGGCGCGGGCCTCGGCCATCGGGGCCGGCCCCGCCCCGGCCGACACGGACGAGGAGGAGGCCCAGACCAGCGCCATGGCATCGCGTTGCCGCTCGGCACCGGCCACCACCGTGGGCAGCACCAGCGCCAGCGCGACGGCCACGGCCACCACACCGACAACAGCGACCGACTCGACGACCCGGCGCAGGATCGAGACCCGCGGCTGGTCGTCGACGAGGATGCGTACGCGCTCCACCAACGAGCCGCGCGGAGCGAACGCGGCGCAGGGTTGGGCCGCATGCGAGCCGGACTCGAGGACCTTGAGCAGGCCACTGGCCAGCGCGCCGGGCCGCCCGGTCACCGAGACGGCCACCTGGTCCGCGGCGAGCTCCCGTTCCCGGTGCAGTTGGCGCACGGCCCAGCCACCACCTGGCACGAAGAAGGTCAGATCACGCACGATGCCCAGCAGAAGTGCCACGAGGTTGTCGCGCCGCCTGACGTGCGCGAGCTCGTGGGCCAGGACGGCCTCGAGCTCCTCGGTGTCGAAGCTGGCGAGCAGGGTGCGGTCGAGCAGGACCAACGGTCGGTGCCCACCGACGACCACCGCGCCGCCCTGGACGCGCGGCAGCACGATCACCGACGGGGTCGCCACCTTCAGGCGCCGGGCGACTCCGGTGGCCAGCGCTGAGATGTCGGGGACCACCGTGCCCTGCAGCCGGGCCTGTTGGGCCCGACGTCTCACCCGATGCTGCGCGAGCAGTCGGCGCAGCAGCCGACCACCCGCGATCGCGAGCCAGGCACCGACCAGCAGCGGCACGGCCAGCGGCGCGAAGTACACGAAGCCTTCACCGACCGGGATCGGCAACCCCCCGGCTCCATCGACCGGCAGCATCAGCGCGGGAAGCTGCAGGCTGGTCCCGCTGAGCACCACCACCACCGACAGCGCCAGCGCCGGAGCCAACGCCGTAGCGACCCGGGTCGAGGGGGCCCGCAATCCGAACCACAGCAGCAGCCGGATGCAGGCGATCGCCACCAGCGCGGCGATGACCGCCCGCAGGGCGATCGACTCGAGCGGCAGCGAGAGCAGGACACCGAGGTCCACGGAGATCAGCGCTCCGCGCTCCGTCGGCGCTGCACTGCAGCGCGCAGTTCCTCGAGGTTCACCCCGTCGACGTCATCGACCACCTCGGCCAGGTAGGCGGCGGCCGGCTCCGGGTAGCGGTCGAGCAGCCAGCTGAGCACGTCGCTGACCGTGGCGCTCGCGTAGCGCTCGCGACTGACCGCGGGACGATAACGGTGGGCCAGTCCGGCGGTGTCACGCTGCAGCAGCCCCTTGGTCGCCAGCCGGGCCATGGTGGTCATGACCGTCGTGTAGGCGATGGAGCGCTCCGCGGCGAGCTGCCCGTGGACGTCGCGCACGGTGGCGTCACCGAGCCGCCAGACGACCTCCATGACGTCCTGCTCGAGGGGACCGAGCAGAGATTCGAGCGGTTCGTTGCGGCGCGTCACCTTCGGGCCTCCCGTCGGGCGGACTCGATGGGGCCATCCTACCGCTGCCAGAGCCCCGCTGGCCAGGATCTTCTCGGTATCCTTCGCGCGATGGCTGCCGAGCGTGTTCCTGACCCGTCGACCGACGACGCGGCGTTCGTTCTCTACAGTTCGCTGCGCGGGCTGGGATCGGCGGTGTTCTCCCCGGCCGTCCTGGTCGCCCTGGGGGCAGCGGGCATCCAGGACGGGTGGCGGTGGCTGCCGGGGCTCCTGCTCGGCTTCGGGCTCATGCTCGCCGCCGGGCTGCTGGTCGACTTCCCGCGGCACACCCGGTTCGGGGCCGAAGGCATGACCCGGGTCTGTGCCCTGCGCCGGCAGCGCATCCCCTGGTCCGACACGGTCGCGATCGAACGCGCACCGGCTTCGACCACCGATCGCCTACGGTCGCTGCGCGAGAACAACCAGCGACCGATCCCTTCCGGCGGGCTGGTCGCGACCGGCACCGGGCGCCGCCGCTGGCTGCTGACCGACCGTGCCGAGAGCACGATGGAGTACGAGGCCCTGGCCGCCCTGCTCGCCGAGCAGGAAGCGGGCACGGTCCTGCGCGCCGGACGCCCGCGAACCGACAACCCGCCCACCTCGCTGTACCGGCGGAGACGCTGACCGGCCACGCAGCGGCCACACGGCGCATCAGGTCCCGTCGGGCCGCTCCTGCAGTACCGCCTCGAGCTCCGCGGCACCCTCCACCTCACCGGCCACCATCACCTCACGGCCGAGTTCCTCGGTGCGCGCCAGCAGGGTCTCGCCGGGCTCGAGCGCGTAGTGGCAGGCGACCTGGTGGCCGGGTGCCACCTCACGCAGGGGCGGGATCTCCTCACGGCACCGGTCCTGCGCGATCGGGCAGCGGGTATGGAAACGGCAGCCCGACGGCGGGTTGGACGGGGAAGGCAGGTCGCCCTCGAGGATGATGCGCTTGCGGGACAGTTCGAGGTCCGGGTCGGGCACGGGGACCGCGGACAGCAGCGCGTGGGTGTAGGGGTGGCCGGGTCGGTCGTAGAGTGCGTCGCTGGGCGCGAGTTCCACCACGTGCCCGAGGTACATCACCGCGACACGGTCGGAGATGTGGCGGACCACCGACAGGTCGTGGGCGATGAACAGGTAGCTGAGCTCGAACTCGTCCTGCAGGTCCTCGAGCAGGTTGATGACCTGGGCCTGGACCGACACATCGAGCGCGGAGACCGGCTCATCGAGCACGATCACCTCCGGCTGCAACGCCAGTGCCCGGGCGATACCGATGCGCTGGCGCTGCCCACCGGAGAACTCGTGCGGGTAGCGGTTGCCGTGCTCCGGGGAGAGCCCGACCGCCTCGAGCAGCTCGCCGACGCGCTTGCGGGCGACGTCCTTGGACTCGCCGTGCACGATCATGGGCTCGGCCACGGTGTCGCGAACCGGCAGGCGCGGGTTGAGCGACGCGAACGGGTCCTGGAACACCATCTGCAGGTGCTTGCGCAGCTCCCGCAGGCGCGCCTTGTCGGCCGTGGTGACGTCCTCGCCCCGGAAGCGCACCGATCCGGAGGTTGGCTCCACCAGTCGCAGCAGCGAGCGTCCGAGCGTCGTCTTACCACATCCGGACTCGCCCACGATCCCGACGGTCTCCATCACACCCAGGTTCAAGGTGACCCCGTCGACCGCGTGGACCCGTCCGACCTCGCGGCGCATCAAACCTGCCCGGATCGGAAAGTGCTTGACGAGGTCCTCGATCTCGAGCACCGGCGTGGCATCGGCCGAGCCGGAGCTCCCTGTCGTTGCCTGATCGCTCATGCCGAGCTCCCCATCGCCGTCGACCGGTCGAAGTCCGGCAGTTCGTGCACGAAGTGGCACCGGGATCGGTGCTGCCCCGAGGCGTCGACATCGACGAGCTGGGGTTCGGTGAAGCACTGCTCGGCGGCGTGCGGGCAGCGCGGCCGGAACGCGCACCCCTCGGGGACGTTGATCGCCGAGGGCGGCGAGCCGGGGATGGGCACCAGCCGGTGATCGGTGCGCTCCGCCACCGAGGGGATGGAGGTCATCAGCCCGCGGGTGTAGGGGTTGCGTGAGTGGTAGAAGATCGTCTGGGTGTCGCCGGTCTCGAACAGCCGGCCGCCGTACATGACCTGCACACGGTCGGCAACGCCCGCCACCAGGCCGAGGTCGTGGGTGATCAGCAGCATCCCCGCGCCCGTGGCCTCCTGGGCGAGCTTCATGACCTCGATGACCTGGGCCTGGATGGTGACGTCCAGGGCGGTGGTCGGCTCGTCGGCGATGAGCAGCTGGGGCTCGTTGGCGATGCCCATCGCGATCATGGCCCGCTGGCGCATCCCACCGGAGAACTCGTGCGGGTAGTTGTCGGCGCGCATCCTGGCTTCGGGGATCCCGACCAGTTCGAGCAGCTCGACCGCGCGCGCCTTGGCCGCCGCCTTGGACACCGAGGGGTTGTGGACCCGGATGGTCTCGACCAGCTGGTGCCCGACCCGGAAGACCGGGTTGAGGGCGGTCATCGGGTCCTGGAAGACCATCGCGATCGCATCACCCTGCAGCCGGCGCATCGCCCGGTCGCTCAGCGCCAGCAGATCCGTGCCCTGGAAGACGATCGACCCGCTGATCTTGGCGTAGGAGGGCAGCAGACGCATGACCGCCATGGCCCCCACCGACTTGCCCGAGCCCGACTCGCCGACCACCGCGAGGGTCTCGCCGGCGGCGAGGTCGAAGCTCACGCCGTTGACGGCGCGTACCAGCCCGTCGTCGGTCTCGAAGGCGACCGTGAGATCACGCACGGTCAACAGCGGATCGTCGGGCACGATCAGGCCTTTCGAGCGGTGGGGTCGAGAGCGTCGCGCAACCCGTCACCGAGGAAGTTGATGCACAGCGCGATGGCGACGATGAAGCCACCGGGGATCAACACCGCCGACGGTTTGGTGTCGAGTGAGCCCTTGGCCTTCTCGATGAGGTTGCCGAGGGTCGGGGTCGGGTCCTGCACCCCCACCGACAGGAACGACAGGGTGGACTCGAGGATGATGGCCACCCCGATCAACAGGGTGGCGTTGACCACGATCGGCCCGAAGGTGTTGGGCAGGATGTGGCGGAACATGATGCGGGGTGCCCGAGCCCCGGCCGCCCGGGCGGCGAGCACGAACTCCTGCTCCTTGTACTGCATGAACAGCCCCCGCACGACCCGGGCGATGCTCGGCCACAGCAGCAGCGCCAGCAGCACCGCGATGCCGTTGGGACTCGTGCCGAAGCGCACCCCGACCACCAGCAGCACGACCAGGGTCGGCACGATGAGGAACAGGTTGACGACCTGGTTGAGCACGGTGTCGAGCGTGCCACCGAAGTACCCGGCGACGGCCCCGATGACGGTGCCGATCAACGTGGTCAGCAGCGACACGAACAGCGCGATGCGCAGCGAGAAACGTCCCCCGAGGAAGGTGCGCACCATGATGTCGCGACCGATCGTGTCGGTCCCGAAGGGATGCTCCAGGGAGGGCCCCTGGTTCAGGGCCGTGAAGTCCTGCTCGGAGAAGGTGTAGGGCGACAACCACGGGCCGATGATGAACGACAGCGTGAGCAGCACCAAGACGAACGCGGAGATCATCGCGAGCTTGTGGCGCCGGAAGCGGTCGAAGGTCTGGCGCCCGAAGCTGCGCGAGGTGATGTTCATGCCCTCGCGCTCAGCGAGCTCGGCCGCAGCCGCAGCGCGCTGGTCCTGATCGGGGGCAGGCACCCCGGTGGTGTCAGTCATAGCGGATCCTCGGGTCGAGCACGCCGTAGAGCAGGTCGGCGATCAGGTTGAACAGCACCACCAGCAGGGAGATGAACACCACCACGCCCATGGTGAGGTTGAGGTCCTGGCGGAAGATGCCGTCGAGCAGCAGCCGCCCGAGCCCCGGCCAGGCGAAGATCGACTCGGTGACCACCGAACCGCCGAGCAGCAGGGCGAAGTCGATCGCCCAGATGGTCACCAGCGGGATCAGCGCGTTGCGCAGGCCATGCTTGAGGATCACCGTGCGCCGGGGCAGGCCCTTGGCCCGTGCGGTGCGGATGTAGTCGGAGTTGATCACCTCGAGCATCGCCGCACGTTGGAACCTGGACTCCGAGGCGGTGATGACCAGCCACAGGGTGGTGATCGGCAGCA
>SKJO01000252.1 GCA_007121975.1 Nitriliruptoraceae bacterium
ATGCGTGCGCCGGGCTGCGCGAGCATCGCCAGCGCCCCGAGGCCCGCCGCGGCGGCGAAGGCGAGCGGCGCAGCGCGGGGGGAGGCTGCCGTGCTCAGCGCGCCGATCGCCAGCGCCACCACCAGCGTGCCGGCGAGCAGGGCGCTCCGGTTCGCGGTGCCCAACGAGGCGATCGCCCAGGCGACCACCGGGCCGGGCACGGCGGGGATGACGACCTGCCCGACGGCATCCAGCGGCGAGGGAACCGAGCGCCAGACCCCGGCGATCAGCTCCACGACCCCGAGCGCGAGCGCCACGCCCAGCATCCCGGGCAGCATCCGGGGCAGCATCCGATGCATCATCGCCTCCTCGGGCCACTCGTCGAGGGGGGTTCGGGGCCGATCGGCCCGGGTCCTGCACCACCGCCACGGGTAGTCTGCCCGAAGGGAGCCGACAGCATCCGCCCGCCGCCGTCGGCGGCCGCCCAGCCTGAGGACGACACCGTGGTCGACTCCCCCGATCCTTTCGAACCGCTGCCCGACGAGTGGCATCGGCGGGTCAAGCTGCGCGACGGCACCCGGGTCCTGATCCGTCAGATCCGACCCTCCGACCGTCAGCGGCTGCAGGATGGCATGGCCCGACTCTCCCCGGCGACGCGCTACCTGCGCTTCCACGCCGACGTGCGCGAGCTGTCCGAGCAGCAGCTGGACTACCTGACCCAGGTCGACCACCTCGACCACGAGGCGCTGGTGGCCATCGACCTGGACCGGCCCGAGGATCCCGGGGTCGGGGTGGCCCGCTACATCCGGGAGCCCTACGAGCCCGAGGTCGCCGAGGCCGCGATCACAATCGTGGACGACTACCAGGGGCAGGGGGCCGGAACGATCCTGCTGGGGGCGCTGGCCGCCCGAGCCCGCGACAACGGCGTGCGCCTGTTCCGCAACTACGTGCTCGAGGGCAACCACGGCATGCTCGAGGTGTTCGACCACCTCGGGGCCGAGCGCCACTGGCAGGAGTCCTCGCGGCTGTGGTGCGTGGACCTGCGGGTGCCCGAACGCGAGGAGGACCTGCCCAACTCACCCGCTGGGCGCGCGTTCCTCAACGCCGCCCGGCAGGATCATGCGCGCAGCGGGCGGCTGGTCAGCCTGTTCCCCCCGATCTGGGACCTCATCTCGCGCCGCCGCGAGCGCGAGCCGGACGACGAACCCGCCACCCCGGACGAGCGGGTCCGTGCCCCCGGGGAGGATCCGCTGGTCGAGGCGTTCCGTGACCACGGCCTCGACGAGGATCTCGGGCTGCGCTGAACCGCCGCGCGTTCAGCGGCACACCGGGCTGATCGTCGGCCAGGGGTTGACCCAGCTCCCGCCGTAGCGCCGACCCAGGTGCAGGTGCGGCGGGGTGCCTCGCGCGTTCCCGGTGTTGCCCACGGTGCCGATCGTCTGCCCCTGCACGACCGGGCTTCCGACCCCGAGTCCCGCAGCGATGGTGTGCAGGTGCGCGTTGTACCACTCGCTGCCGTCGGCGATGCGGTAGGTGAGGGTGATGCCACCGAGCCGGCTGGGACGACCCGGCGGGTTGGTGCGCACCACCACCCCGTCACCGACCGCGACCACGGGCGTGCCCCGGCTGGCGAACAGGTCGTTGCCCTGGTGGGTGCGACCGCCGGAGCGCGGGAAGCCCCAGTCGTTGATGAAGTCGCGTCCTGCGACCACGCCCGGCACGGGGCACAGGATGCCTCCGGGGACGGGCGGACCACCCTGGGCGCCGGCGGCAGCGGCAGCCGCCAGCGCGGCCGCGCGCCGGGCCTCCTCCTCCTCGCGGGCACGCTGCTCGGCCAACGCCTGGCGCAGCTCGCGCTCGCGGGCCTCCACCCGGGTCACCGTGTCCTCGAGCTGGCTGGCCGAGATCTGCAGGTTGTCGAGCAGCTCCCGCTGACGCCGCTCGTCGCGGGTGATCTCCTCGGCGATGTGCGTCGCCTGCTCCCGCAGCTGCTCGACGGCCGTGAGCGTGTCGGCGGCCTCGAGTGCGGCCTGGACCGCGGCGGCGCGCGCCCGGGCGGCGTCGTCGGCGAGCTCCTCGCGCTGCTCGCGCAGCGCCGCGACCCGGTGCACGGTGGCCTCCTGATCGTCCACGACGACCTGCAGGTGGCGCATCCCGACCGAGAAGCGGTTGGGATCCTCCGCCCGGCGCAGCAGCTCGAGCATCGCCGATCCGCGCACGCCACCGATCGTGCCGTACTTGAACCCGTCGACCACCTGCTGGTCGAACACCGCCTCCTGCGTGGCGAGTTCGTGCTCGGCCTCGACGCGGCGCTGCTCGGCGAGCTCGTGCTCGGCCTCGGCCCGATCCTGCTCGGCCCGGGCGTCGACCAGGGCCTCCTCGGCGAGCATGACCTGGCCCTCGGCGGCCACGAGTCGTGCCCGGGCGTCCTCGAGGGCCACGCCCACCGACGCGAGCTCCTCCTCGGCCGCCCGGATCTCGGAGCGCACGCCCGACAGCTCCTCGCTGCGCTGTCGCGCCTCGGCGGCGGCCTGCTCGACCTCGCGGATCAGCTCACCGCTGCTCGGAGCGGTGCGGGCGGGACCGACCGGCACCAGCAGCGCCACCGCGACGACCGCCGCGAGCAGCGCAGAGCGACGCCACGGGCGGATTCTCGGCACCGCTGGACGCATCACGCCTCACAACTCACGTCGCATGTCACGGCCGCATCCCCGGGAGCGTACACGCGCCACGTCGCCCGACCCAGAACCTGCGGTCCACGACCCGTGTCCCGATCGGGCGCGGCTGAACGATTCCCCCGGAGACGTTCCGCGCCGCTACGGTGGGCCAAGGACCGACGCTCAGGGTGCAGCATGCGCGACGAGGTGCTCCGGATCGGCAACGCCTCCGGGTTCTACGGCGACCGGCACGAGGCCGCCCGCGAGCTGGTCGAGGGTGGGCCGCTGGACGTGCTCACCGGCGACTACCTCGCCGAGCTGACCATGCTGATCCTGTGGCGGGCCCGCCAGAAAGCTCCCGAGACCGGCTACGCCCGCAGCTTCCTGCGCCAGATGCGCGAGGTGCTGCGCCCCTGCCTCGACCGGGGGGTGCGGGTGGTGGTCAACGCCGGCGGGCTGAACCCCGCCGGACTCGCCGCCGCGCTGCGTGAGCTGGCCGGCGAGCTCGGCCTCGACGTGCGCGTCGCCCACGTCGAGGGCGACGACCTGCTGCCCCGACTCGAGGAGCTCACGGCGGCGGGCCACGGACTCGAGCACCTCGCCACCGGCGCGCCGCTGTCCTCGCTGGGGGTGCCCCCGCTGACCGCCAACGCCTACCTCGGCGGCTTCGGCATCGCCGAGGCGCTGGACCAGGGCGCCGAGGTGGTGGTGACCGGCCGGGTGACCGACGCCTCGCTGGTGGTGGGGCCCGCCATCCACCGCTTCGGCTGGCAGCGCAGCGACCTCGACGCGCTCGCCGGCGCGGTGGTGGCCGGACACGTCATCGAGTGCGGCGCCCAGGCCACCGGCGGCAACTACGCGTTCTTCCACGAGGTCCCGGGCCTCGAGCACGTCGGCTTCCCGATCGCCGAACTGCACCCCGACGGCAGCAGCGTGATCACCAAGCACGAGGGCACCGGTGGGCTGGTGTCGGTCGGCACCGTCACCGCGCAGCTGCTCTACGAGATCGGCGGCCCCCGCTACGCCAACCCGGACGTCACCGCCCGGTTCGACACCATCCGGCTGCAGGCCGAGGGAGCGGACCGCGTGCGCATCGACGGCGTGCGGGGCGAGCCGCCGCCACCCGAGCTCAAGGTGGCCATCAACACCCTGGGCGGGTTCCGAAACCGCGCGACGTTCGTGCTGACCGGACTGGACATCCCGGCCAAGGCCGACCTGGTGCGCCGCCAGCTCGCGGCGCGCATCGACCTCGACGCGCTCGACGAGGTGGACTGGCGCCTGGTCCGCTCCGACCATGCCGATGCCGAGACCAACGCCGCGGCGACGGCGACGCTGACGCTCACCGTCAAGCACCACGACCCGACCGCGATCGGCCGGCACGGGTTCGCCGACGCCTGCGTCGCGATCGGGCTGGCCAGCTACCCCGGCTTCACCCTGACCGCGCCACCGGCCGACGCCGAGCCCTTCGGCCGCTACTGGCCGGCCCTGGTCCCCGCGACCGAGGTCGACGAGGTGGTGGTCGGACCCGACGGCGCGTCCACCCGGTTGCCCTCGGCGGGCGCGGAACATGGCGTGGCGCTGGCCGACCGACCGGCCCTCGAGCCCGCGACGGCCGGGACCGGGCCCGCCCCGGAAGGGGCCACCCGGTGGGTCGCGCTGGGCACCCTGGTCGGTGCCCGGTCGGGCGACAAGGGCGGGGACGCCAACATCGGGCTGTGGGTGCGCGACCCGAGCCACCTCGGCTGGCTCGAGCACGTCGCCGGGACCCCGGCCGCGGTGCGCCGCCTGCTGCCCGAGGCCGCGGAGCTCGACATCAGCGTGCACCGCCTGCCGAACCTGCTCGCGGTCAACGTCGTCGTGCACGGGCTGCTCGGTGACGGGGTGGCCTCGGCGACCCGCCCCGATCCGCAGGCCAAGGGGCTCGGGGAGTACCTGCGCTCCCGGCTGGTGGACGTCCCCACCGTCCTGCTCGACGCTCAGCTCGAGGCGCGGTAGCGCGTGCGCTCGCCGCTGCCGGTGCGCAGCACGGCCCCGGTCGTGAACAGCGCGTCGAGCCGGGCGGCGACCTCGTCGGGCGCGTGGCCGAGCGCGGCCGCCAACGAGGCCACGCTCGCCACCCGCTGAGCGCGGAGCTCGGCGAGCAGCACCTCCTCCTCGGCGGCCTCGGCGCCGTCGCCGGCGGCCAGGCGCCAGGCCGTGGCGGCGGCCCGCTCGACCGCGTCGACCAGCGGGGTGAGGTCCTCCACCCCGGGGGGCTCCCCGAGATGCTCGAGCAGCGCCGCCGGGTCGACGACCGGGGCCGGATGCAGCTCGATCGCGTCGAGGTCGGCACGCGCGGCCTCGAGCCCGGCGGACACGTCCACCTGCTCGAGCAGGGGGCGGGCGAGGCCGCCGCCGCGTTCGGCCCGCACCGCATGCAGCAGGTCCTCACGACTGCGCCCCCGCAGCACCAGCAGCAACGTGGGGGTGCGGTCCAGGCGCAGGGCGGCGGCGACGTGCACGGCCGCGAGGTGCCGGCAGGGAGTCAGCGTGGGCGCACAGCTGCAGCGCATCGTCAGCTGCTCGGTCGTGGGGATCAGAGGGACCCCCACCGTCGCGAACAGCTCGAGGGCCTCGATCGGCAGCTGCCCGTCGAGCAGCGCGGCGGTGAAGCGCACCTCGGAGGCCAGCGCCTCCACGGCCGCGGCCCACACCGCATCGTCGGGAACCGGCCAGACGCACTCCGCCCGGACGTCGGTGAGCCGGTCGTCGCGGACCCGCCCGGCGATGCGCCCCGGTTCGATCACCAGATCGGTCACCGCACCCCGCCGCGCCAAGGCCTGCCCGCGCTGCACGTCACGGGCCACCGCCGGTGGTCCGCTGGTCAGCACCTCGCGCCACCGCGCACCCCACCCCGGAGCGTCGCTGCTCACGCCCGACCTCCCGGCAGCGCGGTCAGCGTCGGACGCGCCACCTCGACGTCCTCGTCCTCATCGGCGAGCCCGACGGTGGACAGCGAGACCAGCTCGCGCAGCTCGTCGTCGTCGAGCTCGGTGATCCAGGTCTCCCCGCTGCCGACGATGGCATCCGCCAGCGACCGCTTGCGTTCGAGCACCCCGGCGATGCGGTCCTCGACGGTGCCGGCGGTCACCAGCGTGTGCACCGTCACCGCCCGGGTCTGCCCGATGCGGTGCGCACGGTCGGTGGCCTGGTCCTCCACGGCCGGGTTCCACCACCGGTCGTAGTGCAGCACGTGGCTGGCCCGGGTCAGGTTGAGTCCGGTCCCCCCCGCACGCAGCGACACGATCAGCAGCGGCGAGGCCTCCTCGTCGACCTGGAAGCGATCCACCATCTCGTCGCGGGAGCTCAGCGGCACGCCACCGTGCAGGAAGGGCACGCCGGGCAGGTCCACCTGCTCGCCGAGGTGGCGCACGAGCAGCTCGCCCATCTCGCGGTACTGGGTGAACACCAGCGCGCGCTCGCCCGCGTCGACGAGCTCGGCGAGGATCTCGGTCGCGCGGGCGAGCTTGCCGGAACGTCCGGGCAGCCGCGAGCCGTCCCGCAGGTACTGGGCCGGGTGGTTGCAGATCTGCTTGAGCGCGGTGAGCAGCGCCAGGATCCGGCCGCGCCGCTCGAAGGCGGACGCACCGAGCCCCCCGCCGCGGAATGCCTCGTCGACCGCCGCCTGGTACAGGCTGGCCTGCTCGCGGGTCAGGGTGCAGGCGACCGTGACCTCCTGCTTGGGCGGCAGATCGACCGACACCTCGGCGTCGTTCTTGTGCCGGCGCAGCAGGAACGGGGCGACCAGCCGCCGCAGCCGTCGGGCCGCGTCGGCGTCGTGCCAGCGTTCGATCGGCACGGCGAAGCGCTCGTTGAACGCCCGCTGCGAGCCCAGCAGCCCCGGGTTGGTCGCGTCGACGATCGACCACAGCTCCGACAGGCGGTTCTCGAGCGGCGTACCGGTCATCGCGACCCGCGCCCGACTGGTCAACGACCGCGCCGCCCGCGCCCCCTTGGAGCTCGGGTTCTTGATCTGCTGGGCCTCGTCGAGCACGACCACGTCCCAGTCGACGTCCTCGAGCAGTCCGATGTCCCGGCGCAGCAGGGCGTAGCTGGTCACCGACACCGAACCGGGCCGGAAGTCCCGCCGTGCCACCGACCGCTCCGGGCCGTGGTGACGCAGCACCTCGAGGTCGGGGGCGAACCGGGCCAGCTCGCGCTCCCAGTTCCCCACCACCGAGGTGGGACAGACCACCAGATGGGGGCGGTCGCCGGGCCGTGACGCCAGCAGGGCGATCGCCATCAGGGTCTTGCCCAGCCCCATCTCGTCGGCGAGCACCGCGCCGATGCCGAGGTCGGTGAGCTGCTGCAGCCACGCGACCCCGCGCTCCTGGTAGGGCCGCAGGCTGCCCGAGATCCCCACGATCCGGGCCGCGTCCGGCCCACCGGCCTCGCGCAGCCGTGCGATCGACTCGGCGAGGTCCCCGTCGGCGAAGGCCTCGACCATGCCCAGGTGCTCGACGCGGTGCTGACCGGAGAGGGCGGCCGCCAGCGCCTCGGTCAGCTCCAGGGTCCCGGTCTGTCCGGCCAGGGTTGCGACGACCTCGGCCTCCTCGGCATCGATGCGCACCCAGGATCCGCGCCACCGCACCAGCGGCCGGCCCAGTGACACCAGCTGCGCGAACTCGTCGGGGGTGAGCTCGTCATCGCCGATCGCGACCTCGTAGCGCAGGTCGGTCAACGAGGTCAGGGCCAGCGGCGGGGCACCTTCCACCCGGGGCGGCTCCGCCGACGAACGACCCAGCCGAACGCGCAGCCGCAGGCGCCGCTCCCCGGCATCGCGCAGCTCGGGCGGGACCTCCACCGCGATCCCGGCCGCGGACAGCGCCGAGGATCCGCCGGTGATCAGCTCGGCGACCTCGCCCACGCTCAGGTCGAGACCCCGCGGCTCGGCCTCCGAGAGGCTGCGGTCCAGCGGGGGGAACAGCCGCGCCCCGGTCGCCAACCCCCGCACCAGCGCCACCTCGGGGTCACGCAGGACGTGCCCACCGAGCTCGATGGGCGCGCCCGGCTGCTCCCAGACCTGCGCCGCGGTGACCCGGGCGTCGGGATCCTCGGGTGCCTGCAGCAGGAAGGTCAGCCGCCACGGCAGGTCGACCGCGGCCAGCCGGGCGGCGAGGTGCGCCGAGCCGTCGTCGCCGGTGTCGGGTGGCTCGAGCCGCAGCAGCAGGCGCAGCTCCACCTCGCGGTCGTCGCCGAGGACCGGCTCGACCCATTCGGCGAGATCCGCCGCGAGGCGGTCGGCCGGCACCCGCAGGTGCGCGACGGTCGGATCACTGCCGATCAGCGCTTCGGCCCACATCTCCCCGAAGGCCCGTCGGGGACCCCGGCGCCGCGGATCGACTTCCGGGCGCCGGCCTTCCCGGGCGCACGCGTCGGCGACCGCATCGAAGAAGGCGCGCAGCAGGTCCAGCGGCTCCCACAGGCCGCCAGCGGGCC
>SKJO01000350.1 GCA_007121975.1 Nitriliruptoraceae bacterium
CAGGTCCGGCGACGGCGGGTGCGGCAGGTCCGGCGGCGGCCGGGGCGGCCCCGGACGGTCCGGTGTCGGCGGGTACCGCCGCGAGCGGCAGGCGCAGCACGAACCGGGCGCCGCCGTCCGGTGGGTGCTCGTGGTGCAGGTCGCCGTCGTTGGCGCGGGCCAGGCGCAGCGCGATGGTCAGGCCGAGCCCGATGCCGCCCTCCCGACGCCGTCCGACCTGGTGGAAGGGGTCGAAGATCTCGGCGTCGTGTTCCGGGTCGATGCCGGGACCGTGGTCGCGGACCGCGACCTCGACGTGGTCGGGGTGGCGGGTCACCTCGACGTCCACCGGCGGGTCGCCGTGCCGGCCGGCGTTGTGGAGCAGGTTCTCGAGGATCCGCTCGACGTCCAACGGCGTGACCTGCACCGGCGCGTCGACGTCCGGGGTGACCACCGTCCCGATGCCGAGGTCGTCGACCACCCGTCGGGTCAGCGCGTCGAGGTCGACGCGCCGCCGGGCGTCGGGGGCGGGGTCGCGGCCGGCGGCCGTGGTCAGCAGGTCACCGACCAGCGCCTCGAGGCGCTCGACCTGGGAGGCGATGCGCCCCACCGCGTCGGCCACCAACGCCGGCTCCGCGGGCCGGAGGAGCAGGGTGCGGGCCAGCCCACCGATCACCGTCAGGGGTGCGCGCACGTCGTGCGACACCGCGGCGAGCACCTCGTCCTTGACGGCGCTGGTGGCGGCGAGCTCGGCGTTGGCGAGGCGCAGTTCAGCGTCCGCCGTACGCAGTTCACGGGTGCGCTCCTCGGCCAGCGCCTTGGCCAGCCGGGCGCTGCGGTGGGCCAGAGCCAGTCCGAACAGCGCGGCGCCGGCCAGCCCGGTCACCGTCGGCAGCAGCCACGGGGCGATCCGGGCGATCGAGCCGGACGGTCGCGGGTCACCGGCTGCGCGCAGCTGCCAGCGCTGGCCGTAGAGGTCGAACTCGGTGGTGGCGGTGAGCCGGCCGTCGGCGTCGTCCGGGCCGAGGCTGGCGACGACCGTGCCGGTCGGCACGTGGACCAACTGGTCCACGACCCCGGGGAGCGCCGTGCCCACGGCGTCGAGCAGCGCCTGGTGGCGCACCGCCACGCCGAGCAACCCGATGCTGCGCCCGGTGTCGCCGGTCAGCGGCAGGTAGGTGACGGCCGACGTCCGCTCATCGGGGTCTTCGAGCAGGACGAACGGATCGGAGGAGGCGGTGCGGCCCTGATCCATGGCCTGGACGGCCGCCTCGCGCTGCTCGACGATCGAGGTGAGGTCGATCCCGCGGGCTGCCGGCGGTCGGTCGGGGGGCCACAGGTGGGTGATCAGCAGGTGCTCAGGACCCGGACCCGTCGGGGGGCCGACGTGATCACGCACCGAGGGGTGCCAGCCGGCCTGCGCCTCGGCGAGGTTGCCGGCGGTGACCGGCTGGACGAGCGACACCGAGGTCACCGTGTCGAGCAGGCCGGTCGCGGCCAGCAGGTCGAGGCGAGCGTCGAACACCGCGGGGTCCAGCCCCGGCAGCTCCGCGACCAGCCCCGTACCTGCGCCGGCGACGGCGGCGATGCTGGCGGCCAGGGTGCGCTCGAGGTCGGCGGCGAGGTGGGCGGCGTGCGTGTCGAGCCGGCGCTGGGCAAGGGCGTCGAACGCGGTCGTGCTCAGCGGCCAGGTCACGGCCATGATCAGCACGGCGGCGCCGAGGATGCTGGCGGCTTCTCGCCAGTACCGGCGCATGCGCGTACCCCTTACCGGCGTTCGGTCCGGGGCCGGCTGGTGCGGCGGTGCGTGGGGCGCCGTCAGACCAGGGCCCTGACCCCGAGACGCGGACATCGGTCCAAGGCTAGCCGCACGCCCAGCCCGAGGGCAGGGTCTGTGGTCCCGCGCTGGGGGACGAGCAACGGGCTCAGCCCGGCCCGGCCGACGACCAGCCGACCACCGCAGCATGCTTCGCGCCCGCGTCCTCGATCTCGAACGGCGACTCGGGCCCGAAGTGGAACGCGCCCGCGACGAGGTTGGACGGGAACGCCTGCCGGCGGCGCTCGTAGGCGGCGACGTCGAGGTTGTACAGCCGCCGGGCGGCGGCGATGCGGTCCTCGATCTCGACCAGTTGGCGCTGCAACGCCCGGAAGCTGCCGTCGGCCTTGAGGTCGGGGAAGGCCTCGGCGATGGCCAGCAGCGAGGTCAGGCCGCCGGTGAGCGCATCCTCGGCGCGGGCCTGGTCGGACACCGGCACGGTGCGGCTGGTGGCGGCGATCGCGCGGCTTCGGGCGGCGGTGACCTGCTCGAGCAGCCGCGACTCGTGCCCGGCGTAGCCAGCGACGGTCTCGACCAGGTTGGGGACCAGGTCGTGGCGGCGCTGCAGTTCGACGTCGATGCCCGCCCAGGAGGCCCGCAGGCTGGCGCGCTGGGCGACGAAGCGGTTGTAGGACACGATGATCGCCGTGGTCACCACGATCACGACCGCCACCACGCCGATCACCGCCGTGACCGTGCTCATCGGTTGACCTCTCCGCGGGTTGGCGCCACCGCAACCCTAGGACCTGGCGCGTGGTCGGTGCGCGGTCCGCCGGCGCTCGCCCCTGCTAGAGTCGCCGCGACCCGAGGCGCTGTGGCAACTCCTCCGCCGGATCGGCACGTCGGTGACGTCAGTCCACGGGCTGGAGGGAGTCGGCCGTGACGCACGCGGGACCGTTGACCCGTCCCCGGGTCTACCGTCGTCTGGTCACCGACACCTCGCTCGGGCTGCGCACCCACCGGCTCAGCAAGGCGACGCTGACCGAGCTCAGCCACGTGCTCGAGAACGCCGTCATCGACCACGATCTCCCGGGGGCGGTGTTCACCGGCTTCCAGCGCTCCGGGCACTGGTTTCGTGCGTTGCGACGCTACGAGCGGCTCGCGCAGCCCCGCGCGCGCTCGGTCGCGGTGTTCGCCGCCGGCAACCTCGGCTCGGATCGTGACGACGACATCGTTCGGGTCCCGCTCGCCGAGGACAGCCCGCTGGTGGAGGAGTGGTTCCTGGTGATCCTCACCACCGGCTTCTGCGCCGTGCTGCTCGGCGAGGACACCGGGGAGGTGCACGAGGACGAGCTCGACCGGACCTTCGAGACGATCTGGAGCTTCGACCACGCCACCGTGACCACCATCGCCGGGTTCATCCGTGACGAGGTGGCCACCTTCGATGCCTCCGTCGCCGATCGCCTCGACCATGCCATCGCCACCTTCGTTCCGGGTCCCGACGCGGACCGGCTCCGCGACGAGATCCTGGCCGGACTCGCCAAGGCGCTCGAGGTCGGTCGCGAACGGTTCCGCCGGACCGCCCTGCTGCGTCACCGCGCGGTCCGCGAGCTCGAGGAGCTCGAGCGCTCCAAGAACGCCTTCCTCTCGGCGGTCTCCCACGAGCTGCGCACGCCGTTGACCGTGATCCGGGGCCTGGCCTTGACGCTCCAGCGGCTCGGTGCCTCCCTCAGTCCCGAGGACCGCGCCGGGGCCGAGCAGGCGTTGGTGACCCACAGCGAGCGCCTCGCGCTGCTGCTCGACGAACTGCTCGACCTCGACCGGCTGGTCCGCGGCGTGCTCGTCACCAGCCCCGACCGCGTCGAGTTGGTCGCGGTGACCCGCGCGACGCTCGCGACGCTGCCCGGCGGCGAACGGGTGACGCTGTCGGCGCCCGGTGAGCTCTGCCGTCACGTGGACGGCGGACAGTACGACCGCATCGTGGTGAACCTCGTAGGCAACGCGCTCAAATACGCCGCGGACGGACCGGTGCACGTCGTCATCGAGCCGGCCAGCAACGGCGGCGCGCGCCTCACGGTCGATGACCAGGGGCCGGGGGTTCCGGTCGGCGAACGGGAGCGGATCCTCGAGCCCTTCGTCCGTCTCGACGACCAGCACCCCCAGCCGGGTACCGGCATCGGCTTGGCGCTGGTGGCCGAGTTCGCCCGCCTGCACGGGGGCTTCATCGAGGTGGCCGACGCGCCGAGCGGTGGGGCGCGGTTCGTGGTCGTGCTCGGTGAGCTGGCCTCGGCGGGGCGGGGTGCTGGCTGAGTTCTGACCGAGCCCTGGCTGCGTCGCGCCGGAGCTGCGGCGGAGTCGTCGCGGTGCTCAGCCGCTGCGGGCGGCCCGCCAGAACTGGGCCGGGACCGCGGCCAGCAGGCGCCGCACGTCCTGACGGACCGCGGGAAGCTCACCGACGACCCCGGTGAGGCTCTCGTCGCGGTGGTCGGGGGCGCCCACCAGCAGCAGCACCCGCCCGCGCAGCTCGATCGTGCGGCCCGTGAAGGACGCGATCAACAGCTGCTGCAGCGAGGCGTCGAGCAGCTGCACCGCCAGGTTGCGGTCGTTGGCCTCGACCCGGAAGCTGCGGTTGAACGCGTCGGACTCGACCTGGATCCCCCCGCGGGTCACCCCCGTGCGGCCCAGCACCGACTCGGGCGTGATCAGGATCCGGCGCCACAGGTCCACCGGCAACCCGATCGCCGCCACCGTCTGGGTCTGTTCCTCGTGCCGGGTGTGGCGTTGGCCGTGGGTGCGCGTCTGGGTGCGCACCTCCCAGAACCACTGGAAGGCCGCGCAGTCCACGGTCGTCTCGACGCCATCCACCTCGAGGGTCGTGGGCCCGTCCACCCCGTAACGCACCCCGAAGTTGCGGTCGCCGCGTGGACAGGCGTCGTACTCGGTGGCCAGCCGGCCGGCGTCCAGCCCGCACGGGGTCACGGTGACCATCAGCCGCCGGTCGCGTTCGAGCAGTCGCTGCAGATCGCGGTGCTTGCGCGCCCGGCGGTGATGCTCGTAGAACCACGCGCCGGCGGCCACCACCAGCAGGACCGCCACCACCGCAAGTCCGGTGGCGTCCATCCCCCGCTCCTCGATCGTGGATGCCGGGCACCGTAGCGTCGGCGCTGCCGCGTTGGGCCGGTGTGCAGGGTTCGCCGTCGTGCCGGGACCGGGTGGGGGCGCTACGCTGGCGGACGGCTCCCCGGGCGGAGTCCGGTGTCAGCATGTTCATGTTGTGCGGCTGAACCGACCCCACCCACCCCACCCGACGCTGCGGAGGTCGCACCATCGCGCACATCGACGATCTGATGGACAAGGTGGACTCCAAGTTCACCCTGGTGCACCTGGCCGCCAAGCGGGCCCGGGAGATCAACGGCTACTACGAGCAGCTCGGTGAGGGCCTGGGCAAGTACGTGCCGCCACTGGTCGCCTCGTCCTCGAACAAGCCGCTGTCGATCGCGCTCGACGAGATCGCCGAGCGCAAGATCGAGGGTGTCGAGCCCCGTGCGGAGCAGGTCGACGACCCGCTCGACGCCGTGCCCTCCGGCGACGAGAGCGCCTGATCCCGGCGCTGCGCACCCGCAAGGAGCCGCCGGCGATGAGCGCCACCTCGACGTCTGCCCTGGCGGGGCGGCACGTCGTGCTGGGCGTGACCGGGGGGATCGCCGCGTACAAGGCCGCCGCGGTCGCCCGCCGGCTGGTCGTCGCCGGGGCGCAGGTCGACGTACTGCTCACCGAGGCCGCCCGACGGTTCGTCGGCGCCGCCACCTTCGAGGGCCTGACCGGCCGCGAGGTGCGCAGCGAGGTGTGGGACGACATCGCCGCGGGCACCCACGTCGAGCTCGGCCGCGCGGCCGACGCGGTGCTGATCTACCCGGCCACCGCCAACACCATCGCCCGACTGGCCGCCGGGCTGGCCGATGACCTGCTGACCAACGCCCTGCTGGTGACCCGGGCCCCGGTGCTGCTGGCCCCGGCGATGCACACCGAGATGTACGAGCACCCCGCCACGCAGGCCAACCTCGCCACGCTGCGCGAGCGCGGGGTGGCCGTGGTCGGACCGGCGGTCGGCCCGTTGATGGGTGGGGACCTCGGCGCGGGCCGGGTGGTCGAACCCGACGAGGCCGTCGCGAAGCTCGCCGCGCTGCTGGGCGATCCAGCGGCCGGTCCGGCGGTAGATGCCGCGGTCGGCGCCGGGGTCCTGCAAGGCCGCAGGGTGCTGGTCACCGCCGGGGGCACCCGCGAGCCGATCGATGCGGTGCGCTACCTCGGCAACCGCTCGAGTGGCCGGATGGGCTTCGCGCTGGCCGAGGTGGCCGCCGCCCGCGGCGCACAGGTCGAACTGGTCGCCGCACCCACCGAGCTGGCCACCCCGCCGGGGGTGACCCGCCACGACGTGACCACCGCCCGGCAGCTGCACGCGCAGGTGCTGGCGCTGCTCGACGCCGAGGATGCCGCGCCACTCGACGTGGTGATCAAGGCGGCGGCCGTGGTCGACTTCCGGCCCGCCGAGGTCGCCGAGCGCAAGCTCAAGAAGGAGCAGGGCCCGCCGCAGATCCGCCTGGTGCCCAACCCCGACGTGCTCGCCGAGCTCGGCGCCCGCGCGCGCACCGCCGCGCGCTTCCCGCTGCTGGTGGGCTTCGCGGCCGAGACCGACGACGTCGAGGCCAACGGCCGCGCCAAGCTCGCGGCCAAGGGCGCGCACCTGCTGGTGGTCAACGACGTCGGCGCGGCCGACGCCGGCTTCGAGGTCGCGACCAACCGGGTGGTGATCCTGCACCGCGACGGCGGGCGCACCGAGGTGGCGCTGGCCGCGAAGCACACCGTCGCCGGACGCATCCTCGACGTCGTCGCCGACGCGCTGGCCGCCCGGGAGTCGGAGGTCGCAGGCGGGGTCGTCCCACCCGGCGCGCACTAGGCTCAGGCCAACCGGCCGCGGCGAGCACCGTCGTGCTCGGCGCGAACCTCGGCCCGAGCCGCGGCGTGAACCTCGGCGTGAACCGCGGCGCGAACCGCAGCCCGCACCTCGGCCCGCCCCCCACCCCGACCCCCGGCCCGACCGCACCGTGCAAGGAGCGCCCGTGTCCCGCCACACGCTGTTCACCTCGGAGTCGGTCACCGAGGGGCACCCCGACAAGCTCGCCGACCAGATCTCGGACGCGATCCTCGACGCCATCCTCACCGAGGACCCCGAGGGCCGGGTCGCCTGCGAGACGCTGGTCACCACCGGGCAGGTCATGGTCGTGGGCGAGATCTCGACGCGGACCTACGTGGACATCCCGCGCATCGTGCGCGACACCATCCTGTCGATCGGCTACGACTCGCACGACGTGGGCTTCGACGGCAACACCTGCGGGGTGTCGGTCGCCATCGACGAGCAGTCGCCCGACATCGCCCAGGGCGTGGACACCGCCTGGGAGGCGCGGGTCGGCCATGACGACGACCCGTTCGCCCACCAGGGCGCGGGCGACCAGGGGATGATGTTCGGCTACGCCACCGACGAGACCCCGACCTACATGCCGCTGCCCATCCATCTGGCCCACCGGCTTGCCGAGCGGCTCACCGCGGTGCGCAAGTCCGGGCAGATCCCCTACCTGCGCCCCGACGGCAAGACCCAGGTCACCGTCGCCTACGAGGACGGCGTGCCCCGCGCGATCACCGCGGTGGTGCTCTCCACCCAGCACCGCGCCGAGATCGACCTCGAGACCCTGCTGCGTCCCGACGTCGAGGAGCAGGTGATCGAGCCCCTGCTGCCCCACGACATCGACCACGAGGGCCTGAAGGTCTACGTCAACCCCACCGGCCGCTTCGAGCTCGGCGGCCCGGTCGCCGACGCCGGGCTGACGGGGCGCAAGATCATCGTCGACACCTACGGTGGCATGGCCCGCCACGGCGGCGGGGCGTTCTCCGGCAAGGACCCGTCCAAGGTCGACCGCTCGGGCGCGTACGCGACCCGGTGGGTGGCCAAGAACATCGTCGCCGCCGGGCTCGCGCGCCGGGTCGAGCTGCAGGTCGCCTACGCCATCGGAGTCGCTTCACCGGTGTCGCTCGCGATCGAGACCTTCGGCACCGAGCAGGTCGACCCCGACCGGATCCTGGCCGGCGTGCGTGAGGTGTTCGACCTGCGGCCTGCGGCGATCATCGCCGCGCTCGGGCTGCGCTCGCCCGGTTACCGCGCCGCGGCCGCCTACGGGCACTTCGGGCGGGACGGCACCCGCTTCACCTGGGAGGCCACCGACCGGGCCGAGGCGCTGCGCGAGATCATCGGGGCGTGAGTGCGGGCGGCGGCCGGCCGGGTACCGCTGGGCCGGGTACCGCTGGGCCACAGGCTGC
>SKJO01000436.1 GCA_007121975.1 Nitriliruptoraceae bacterium
CGTGCCGCGCTGCTGGCGGTGCAGCGCGGGCAGGCCGCCGACCCGCACGGCTGGACCCGACCGGTCACCGGCTGAACCCGGCGGCCAGCCGGACCTGCGCGGCGGCCACCAGCCCGGGCAGGTGCGCCTCGAGCAGCCGTCGTGCGGGATGGTGGATCTCGGAGGCGACCAGCAGCGGTTGGCAGATCCCGAGCCCGACGTCGACCGGCATCGCGTGGTCGTCGGCGACCTCGGCGGGGATGACCCAGCCGCCGAGCGAACGCACCGCGTGCACCAGCGCCTGCACCAGCGCGGACCCGTGCTCGGCCAGGGCGATCTCGCGGTGTGCGGCCTCGATGGCGCGCTCGATCGGGCCGCCCAGTGGGGGGGCGCTCGGCACGGCCCGGTGGGCTCGCCGCGCCTCGGACGCGGTGGGCGGGGCGCCCCCCGTCGCGGCCGCGAGCGGAAGGGTCAGCGCGAAGCAGGCCCCCCGGGGCTCGACGCCCCGGTAGGTGATCTCGCCCCCGTTGGCCTGCGCCAGGGCCTGCACGATGGTCAGCCCGAGGCCGCTGCCGGTCTGGCTGCGACGGTCTCCGGCGGTGGCCTGGGCGAAACGGTCGAACAGCCGCGGCACGAAGTCCTCGGGCACGCCCGGTCCCCGGTCCTCGACGCTGACGGTGGCGCGCTGCCCGTCGTGGGTGGCGGTCATCGTGATCGGAGGCCGGCCGTGGCGCCGGGCGTTGGTGAGCAGGTTGACGACCATCCGGGTCAGGTGGTCGGGGTCGACCAGCACCTCGAGGTCCGGGTCGGCCTCGAGCACGACGGTGCCCAGCTCCGCGCCGAGATCGCCGATGACCTCCTCGAGCCGGGCGGCGAGGTTGGTGGGGCGCGGCTCGGTGCGCACGGTGCCCGCATCCAGCCGCGAGACCATCAGCAGGTCGTCGACCAGCCCCAGCATGCGCTTGGCGTTGCGTCCGATCACCGTGAGCAACTGCCGCTGCTCGTCGCCGAGTCCGTCACGTGCCAGCAGCAGCTCGACGAAGCCCATGATCGGGGTCAGGGGCGTGCGCAGCTCGTGCGAGGTCACCGACAGCAGGTCGTCGCGGGCCCGGGAGGCCTGCGCCAGCTCGGTGACCAGGGCTTCGAGCTGCTGCTGATGGGCCTGGCGCAGCTCCTCGGCGATCAACGCGGCGGTCAGGTCCCGGGCCACCAGCAGGACCACCCCGATCGCCGGGTCCTGCCGCAGGTCCGCGACGACGACGTCGAGGTGGTGGCGGATCCCGTCGGCACCGATCACCTCGGCGTGGCAGGGTCGGCGGTCGTCCGCCTGCAGCGCCCGGCGAAGCTCGTGCAGGGCCGTGGGGTCGACCCGCCCGAGGAACTCCGAGACGGACCGACCCAGCAGCGCGTCGGTGTCCTCGCCGAACAGGGCGGCACCGGCGGGGTTGACGAAGCGGATGCGGCCGTCGTCCTCGAGCAGCAGCATCAGATCGGCGGTGGTCTCCACCAGCAGTTGCAGCTGGGTGCGGGCCGCCCGGGCCTCGGCCAGCGCCTGGTGCTGGGCGGTGACGTCGGACACCACCGCCAGCGTGGCGTCGGTGCTGCCCTCGGGGTTGCGCAGCGCACGCAGGGAGAGCTGCAGGTCGCGTGCCGAGCGCCGGCCCTCGAGGTCGACCGCACCGTGCTGTGCGACGGCGGCCAGCGTCTGGTCGAGGTGGTCGTCGAACTGCACGAGCTCGTCGAGGATGCGGCCCGTGAGGGCCGAGGCCGGTGCTCCGAGCACGCCGGTCACAGCGCCGTCCGCGGTCTCGATGCGTCCGTTGGGATCCAGCGTGAGGATGGCGACGGGCAGCCCGTCGATGAGCGCCCGCAACCGCTCGTCGGTCCGGGCGCGCGCCTCATCGGCGGCGCGCAGTTCGGTCAGATCGTTGTAGACCGCGATCAGGCGGGAGACCTCCCCGCGCTCGAGCAGCGGGGTGATGGTGGTGCGTACGACCGTGAGCGTCCCGTCGGCACGCTGGTTGACCAGTTCCCCACGCCACACCTCGCCGGCCAGCACGCTGGCCCACAACGCCTGGAACGTGGTGGCCGGATGCAGGCCGGAGCTGAGGATCCGGGGGGTGGCCCCGATGAGCTCCGCACGGCTGCGTCCGGTCTGCTCGCACATCGCCTGGTTGACCCACTCGATGGTGCCGGTCGGGTCGGTGACCATCACGGCGTTGGCCGTGGCATCGAGCAGGCGCTGGTACAGCTGCCGGGAATCCCGGTTCTGGGCCTGCACGACGGCCTCGCTGAGCGCACGAACGGCTTGGCGCAGGCGGTCCTCGAGGTGGTCGGGGCGCGATGGAGCACGGACCCAGTCGATGCGCAGTCGTCCCAGCACCTGGGATCCGGAGCGCAGCTCGCGCAGGTGGGTCGCGGCGGTCACGTCGACCGACTCGGCGCTGCGCGCCTCGAGGTGGAAGGGGTCCTTGAGGTCCAGCTCCAGCCCCACCACCGCCGCATCGAGCAGGTCCAGCAGCTGGTAGGCCGCGGTCCGCAGGATCGGCTTGAGCGACGCGGTGCCCAGGCGGCCCGCGCTGGCCAGCCCGAGGCGCAACGTGAGCGTCAGCCGCTGATGCTCCCGGTCGGTGACGTCGCGCACGACCGCGTCGACGACCGTTGGTCGGGCCGGGTCGGGTCCGGGGGCCAGATGCTGCTCGAGCCAGCGCACCTCGCCGTCGGGCCGGATCCAGCGCAGCATCAGCCGCGTCTCGCGGTCGTCGGGGCGGGGCCAACCCAGGCGCAGCCCGCGCGCCCGGTCGGCGGGGTGCAGGTGGCGCTCGAGCAGTCCGGGGTCGTCGCTGAGGGCGGCCGCCGCAACCCCCAACACCTCGCGCACGGCCCCCCCGGCGCGCACGACGCGCGGGGGATCGCCCCACGCCACGCGCAGGATCGCGTCGGGCAGCTCAGCGAGCAGGTCGTCGGCTCCGTGCGCCGCCGCCGCGGTCTTCATCCTCGCCCCTCGGCTCGGTCGACACGGGACCTCAGCTCGGCTGCTCGATGAGGTCGGCGAGGTCCGCGACCTGCCGAGTCCCCCCAGCTTCGCTATACGCTAGCAGGAAACTGCGAGCGGCGAAGTCGGCACGCAGTGTCAGGTCATGCTCCCCGTTGGTCCATCGCATGCCGAGCTCGGCGCCTTCGCCCGGCAGCAGCTCCCAGGTGCCGTCGAAGGCGGGATGGTCGTTGCGCAGCCGGATCAGCGCCTTGAGCCGCTGCACCACCGGGCGGCGCAGCGCCGCCTCGACCTCGTCGTCGGTGTAGTGGTGGCGGTTGATGTCGCGGCCCACCCCGGTGCGGTGCAGCAGCTCGACGTCGTTGTGGCCGGCGAGCAGCCCCACGTAGTAGATCTGGGGCACGCCGGGCAGCACCAGCTGGATCATCCGGGCCAGCAGGTAGGCACGTTCATCGGCGCCGAGCGCGTCGAAGTAGGTCGAGTTCACCTGGTAGAGGTCGACGTTGGAGGCCGCGGCGCCGGTCGCCAGCCGGCTCGCTCCGTGGCTGTGCTCGTGGATGCCCTCGACCAGCTCGTCGATCTCCCGGGCGTCGAGCAGGCCGAGGTGCGCCACCTCGGAGGAGTCGGGGCCGACGTCGATGACCCCGATGCCGTCGTGGGTGTCGAGCACGGTCACCGCGTTGCGCGGACGGATCTCACACCACCGCCGCAGGCGGTCCGCCGAGCCGCTGAACAGCGCGTGCAGGACCAGGGGCGGCAGGGCGAAGTCGTACACCCAGTCGACCTGCCCGGCGATCTCGACCTGCGTGCGCCAGTGGCTGTGGACCTCGACGAGGATCTCGATGCCCCGTTGGTGGGCCCGAGCGGTCAACTCGCCGATGAACGCGAAGGTGTCGGCGGTCATGAACGACGAGGTGCCGGCGGTCTTGAGCGCGTAGCCCACGGCATCGAGGCGCACCATGCGGATGTTGTGGGCCGCGAAGCGGTCGAGGATCGCGTCGAGGTACGCGCGGCTGGTGGGATCGCGCACGTCGATGTCGATCTGGCTCGGGGTGAAGGTGGTCCACACGATGCGCCGGGTGCGGTCGGCCAGCGTGACCGGTGTCAGCGGCAGGCCGGGCCGTGGCCGGTAGATCGCCAGCAGATCGGCCTCGTTCGCGCCCTCGGGGAAGACCTTGTCCAACGTCAGGAACATCCCCGCGTACGTGGAGCGCTCCCCATGGGCGAGGAAGTCCTGGAACTGCGGGGAATCGACCGACACGTGGTTGACGATCAGGTCGGCCATCAGCGGAGCCACGGTCCCCAGCGCCTCGACGTCGTGCCAGCTGCCGAGCCTCGGGTCGACCTCGCGGTGGTCGCGGGGGTCGAAGCCGGCGTCCGCGCCGTCGATCGGATCGAAGAACGGCAGCACGTGCACGCCGCCGAACAGTCCGGACAGCGGCCCGCTGAGCAGGGCGGTGAGCGCCGGGAACGAGCCCCCGAGGCGGTCGGCGTAGGTGATGAGCTGCACCTGGTTGCGCACGTGAGATCCATCGGTTCGTGGCCGGGCGCCGAGTGCCTCCCGGTGAGGCGAGCCTAGGCTGGTGCTCGTGTGCCACGCCGCCCGCGACCGCGAGGAGTCCGACCGTGCCCGTCCCGCCCGCCCATGCTTCCGGCACGTTCGACCTCGGTGAGGGGCTGCGGGTGCACCGGATGGGGTTCGGTGCCATGCGCATCACCGGCGAGGGGGTGTGGGGCGAGCCGCCCGACCGCGAGCGTGCGCTCAGGGTCCTGCGCCGTGCGGTCGAGCTCGGCGTGGACCTGATCGACACCGCCGACAGCTACGGGCCGGGGGTGTCCGAGGAGCTGATCCGCGCGGCGTTGCACACCGGCCGATCCGCGGACCCCTACGGCGGGGTGGTGGTGGCGACCAAGGCCGGGTTGGTGCGCACCGGGCCCGGCCAGTGGCATGCGCTCGGGCGGCCCACCTACCTGCGTCAGTGTGTCGAGCTGAGCCTGCGGCGGCTCGGCGTCGAGGTGATCGACCTGTTCCAGCTGCACCGCATCGACCCGCAGGTGGCGGCCGAGGACCAGTTCGGGCTCCTCGCCGAGCTGCGCAGCGAGGGCAAGGTCCGGCAGGTCGGGCTCTCCGAGGTCAGCGTCGACGAGCTCGAGCAGGCGCGGGAGATCGTGCCGATCGCCACCGTGCAGAACCGCTACAACCTGCTCGACCGGGCCGCGGAGCCGGTCCTGGCGCGCTGCACAGCGCTGGGCATCGGGTTCCTGCCGTGGTTCCCGATCGCCACCGGGAAGCTGGCGGCGCCGGAGGGCGAGGCTGCAGCCACCATCCGGGAGGTGGCCGCGGCCGCGGACGCCACGCCGGCTCAGGTGTCGCTGGCCTGGCTGCTGCACCGCTCGCCGGTCCAGCTGCCGATCCCGGGCACCGGCTCGCCCGAGCACCTCGAAGACAACGTGGCGGCGGCGGGCCTGCGGCTGGACGCCGGACAGCTGGCCGCCCTGGACGCATTGGCATGAGCCCAACCCCGAGGAGGCGGACATGAAGGTCGCGGGCGAGGTCGTGGTCATCACCGGCGCGGGCAGCGGCATCGGCGCCGCGATGGCGCGGCGGTTCGCGGCGGAGGGCGCGGCCGGGTTGCTGCTCGCCGACCTCGACGAGGCCTCGGTCGGCGAGGTGGCAGGGTCGATCACCGGGCCCCCCGTCGTACCGCTGCGGGTGGATGTGGCCCAGCGCGCCGAGGTGGAGGCGATGGTGGCCCGTGCCACCGACGAGTTCGGGTCGATCGGGCTGCTGTGCTCCAACGCGGGGATCGGCACCGGGCGAGGCCTCGAGGCCGGCGACGACGACTGGAACCGCAGCCTCGAGGTCAACGTGCTCGCCCACGTGCACGCGGCTCGCGCCGCGCTGCCGGCCATGCTCGAGCGGGGCCGCGGAGCCCTGCTGCAGACCTGCTCCGCGGCGGGCCTGCTCACGATGATCGGCGACGCGCCCTACGCGGTCAGCAAGCATGCGGCGGTGGCGTTCGCCGAGTGGCTGGCCCTGACCTACGGGCACCGCGGGATCCACGTTGCGGCGCTCTGCCCCCAGGGGGTGCGCACGCCGCTGCTGACCGAGGGCCTCGAGGCCGGGGAACCCGCGGCACGGGCGGTCGTGGCCACCGGTGAGGTGCTCGAGCCCGACGAGGTGGCCGCGGCGGTGGTCGCCGGCCTCGAGCAGGAGCGCTTCCTGATCCTGCCGCATCCGGAGGTCGCCGAGCATCTGCGCCGCAAAGCCACCGACCCCGACCGCTGGCTTGGCACGCTGGGCCGGCTCGCCGCGTCCCTGGAGGGTGCCGAGACGAGCTGAGCCACCCCGCGGGCCGCGGTCAGCCGCTGGCCAGCCGCCGGGAGATCGGCAGGGACTCGACCCAGCCCTCGGGCGCGCGGGTGCCGCCCTCCAGGACGCGGTAGAGCACGTGACGCTGCTGTCCCAGCCAGGCGAGCGCGGCGATGCGCTGGTCGCGGGTCAACTCGTCGGGGTCGACCAGCGTTCCGGCGTCACCGTGCATGACGTAGCGGTGCCAGCCGGGTCGCAGCGCCCAGGTGTCGGGGTCCTCGAGCATCAGGCGCAGCCGCGCGCGCTGCTCGTCGGTCAGCATCGCGGGGATCGCTCGGCGCGACTCCTGCGGGACGCGTTGGGACGTGTCGACCACTGGGCTCCTCGCACAGGTGGGATCGGGGTGAACGCGCCGATGATAGGCACCCGGGGCTGGTCACGCTCTACGATCACCATGCCGACCCGGGAGAGGCAGGCATGGACGAGACCGCCATCAGCTGGTTCCCCGTTCCCGAGGAGCACGAGCTGCCCGAGGACCTGCAGGCGCTGTTCGCCAAGGCCCGCGAGCGGATCGGCTTCGTGCCCAACGTGTTCCGCGCCTACGCCTGGCGCCCCGAGCGCTTCCGACCCTGGTTCGACCACTTCCGGGACCTGCACCGCAGCACCCCGGGCTTGACCGAGGTCGAACGCGAGATGATCGCGGTCGCGGTGTCGATGGCCAACGGCTGTCTGTACTGCCTGGTCGCGCACGGCGCCACGCTGCGCGAGCTGCTCGGCGACCCGGTCCTCGCCGACCGGATCACGCTGGACTTCCGCCGGGCCGGGCTCGAGCCCCGCCAGCAGGCCATCCTGGAGCTGGCCGTGACCGTGACCCGCTCGCCCGGGGAGGTCGCCCCCGCCGACCTCGAGGTGCTGCGCGAGCACGGTCTGAGCCAGGCCGAGGTGTGGGACGTCGTCGAGCTCGCCGCGATGTACAACTTCACCAACCGGCTGGCGATGGCTACCGGCCAGCTCCCCAACGACGAGTACCACCGGCTGGCCCGCTGAGCCGGATCCTCGGGCGCCGGTCAGCCCTCGCCGATCTGGGGCCAGGCCCGGGCGATGCCGGCCATGGCCGGCTCGAAGCCGACCTGCGGCTGCACGCCGAGCAGGGCCGGCAGCCGGTCGGTGGTGTACCGGCCCCGCCAGCCGGGGCGCTCGGGGGGCGCTGACGGCCGGGGGCGAACGCCGGTGAAGGCCGCGACCGCGTCGAGGTAGGCGCCGACCGGCACGTGCCCGCCGACCACGTTGAGCGTGCCGGTGGCCTCGGCGTCGATGCCGGCGAGCAGGGCCGTGGTGAGGTCCTCGATCGCCACGAACCCGAAGGTGGCGTCGGGGTCCGGCAGCGGGCTGCTGCCCGCGGCCAGCATCCGCGGCACCCGGGTGCCCCAGGTGGAGGTCGGTCCGGGGCCGAGCACCGCCGGTGGGCGCAGCACCAGGGTGCGCAGTCCCGCCGCGGTCCCCCGGGCCACCTCGGCCTCGGCCTCGGCCTTGGTCAGCGCGTAGGCACCGACCTCGGCCTGCTCGTCGGGGCTCCGGTCGGTGACCAGCGCCGCGTCCTCGTCCACCTCGGCATCGCCGAGGACGTCGAGGTCGTACACGGCCGTGGTCGACACGTGCACCAGTCGCGAGGGACCGTGGTGCCGCGCCACCTCGACCAGGGCGCGGGTGAGGTCGCGGTTGGTCGCCCGCGCGTCGTCGAGCGACGCCCCGACGCCGGCCGCGGCGTGCACCAGCACCTCGCCGTCGGCCAGCACCCCGCGCAGGGCCGCGGC
>SKJO01000065.1 GCA_007121975.1 Nitriliruptoraceae bacterium
ACGGGCCGGATGGGGACGGGCCGGATGGGGACGGGCCGGCGGGCGGCACCGACCTCGCGGACCTGGTCGCGGCCTGCGCCGCCGACGACGTCGAGGCCTGCGACGAGCTGTACCGCGCCTCCGAGCCGGGCACCGCGCAGCGCGAGTTCGGCGACACCTGTGGCGAGCGCATCCCGGCCGGCACGGGGCGGTGGTGCGTCGATGCGTTCGCCGACCCACTGGTCGCCCCGTGCATCACGGGTGACTTCGCGGTCTGCGACCAGTTGTGGCGCGAGTCCGAGCGCGACACCTGGGAGGCGGTTGTGGCCGACACCTGCGGCTTCCGCCAGCCGGAGGGCACCGGCCGCTGGTGCGTGGAAGCGTTTGGCTGAACCCCGCGGGGATCCGCCGCCAGCGTTGCGTTCCCCCCGGCACGGTGGTCCGCAGCGGCGTTGACCTTGTGGTGGGCGACATCGAAGGTCTCGTCGACCGTCCGTGTCGCACCGTGGCGTACCGCCTGCCATCGCTGCCGGGTCAAGCGCCTGCCTCGCTCAACGGCAGCGGCACGGCGGGGCCTTGGTCCGGCGGGGCCCTGGTCCGGCGCGGACCCTGGACCGGCGCGGACCCTGGACCGGCGCCAACGCGGGTTGGCGTCCGCGGCCGGGACGGAGAACGGCTGACGTGCCGGGCGGGGAGCGACGGCTGCCGAACCTGTTGGGGGTTCGGCAGCCGGGCCACGGCGGTAGGCCCGTGCGACGGTCGGGCGTCGCGTGCTTCAGCCCCGCAACGTCTCGCATGGGTCGGACGGCTGACGGGCACGTCGAACAGCCCGAAGCGATGCCGCGGAAGCGATACCGCGGAAGCAATGCCGCGGAAGCGCCGCTGCCCGCGCAGACGCACGGGATCGTGCGCCGAACGCGCCGAAGCGATGCCGGGGAAGCGCCCACGTGCGCAGGATGCGCGTTGTTGTGCGCCTGCCGGCGTCAGCGGGCGAGATACGAGGCCGTCCGGGGATGTGGCGTACCCAGACGGACGCCCATGTCCGTCTGGGTACGCCGCATCCTCCACGCTGGACCACGCGGCGTACGCAACCGGACAGCCATGACCGTCTGCGTACGCCGCATCCCGCCGCACGCCAGCCCCCCCCCACCCCACGAGCGACAAGCGCACTCTGCACGACACAGAACGCACACCACGCACACCGGCGCTGCCGTGGAAACGGCCCGGAATCTGGCCGTGTGTCAGGCTCCACCTCGGAGCAGCGCCTGCCGGCCCCACGAACCCAGACCCGACGAACATGCGCCAAACGCGCTAGCGGGGGGTGCGCCAGACGCCTGCTCCTCCTGCGGCCCCGTCCTCATGTTCGTCGAGGCGGGAGCGCAACTCCTGCGCATCCGGGAAGCTCGTCTGTGCGCCGAATCCTTCCACGGCCAGGGCGCCGACCGCGGCTGCGGCGCGCACCGCTTCGACGAGCCCTGCCCCCCGGGCGAGCGTTGCGGCCAGGCCCCCGACGAACGCATCCCCCGCCCCGGTGGTGTCGACCACCCGCGCGTGAAACGCCGGCTGCCGTACCTCGGGCTGCCCGGTGCGCAGCAGCCGCGCCCCGCGCGCACCGAGGGTCTCGATCACGGCACCGCCGATCTCGGTGAGCAGGGCAGGGGCACCACCGGGTGCAAGCAACGCCGCCTCGTGTTCGTTGGGCACGAGCACATCGCAGGCCGCGAGCACCTCGGCGTCGACGCGAGCGGCCGGTGCCGGGTTCAGCACCGTCCTGGCGCCCACACGACGAGCCGACTCGAAGGCGGCGGCGACGACCTCGGTCGTGACCTCGAGGTTGCTGACCAGCACGTCGCCGGGACCGACCCGCGCAGCGACTCGTGCCGCGACGTCCGGTGGGTGCAGGTGGTGGTTGGCGCCGGCGGCGATCGCGATCAGGTTCTCCCCGGAGGCGTCCACGAGGATCTGGGCCACTCCGGTGGGGGCCTCGACCGCGTGCACCGCCGAGGTGTCGACCCCGGCCGCCGTCAGGTGACGCAGTGCAAGGCGGGCGTGGTCGTCATGGCCGACCGCTGCGATGAGCATGGTCGGAACCCCGAGGCGGGCCGCGGCCACGGCCTGGTTTGCGCCCTTGCCGCCGGGATGGACGCTGAAGTCGCCCCCACCGACCGTCTCGCCAGGCGCCGGAAACCGCGGCACATGGGTGACCAGATCGACGTTGACGGACCCGACGACCAGAACTCGATGCGGCGGCGCGCCCATGGCTGCTGGCCTCCCGTGTCGGTGCGACCGGGACGCTCCCGGCAGCTCAGGTCCCATGCTGGCAGGTTCGAGCCGGCCCTGCGACGACCTGCAGGATCGCCGAGCCGCGTCGAAGGTTCGTAGGCGATCAGTCGACGACCGGGCGGTGCTGCCGGCAACGTCCCTCGACGGGAGCGGGATGGGTGGTCGTCGCCCGCCAGTGCCGCTGTCCGGAGCGGTGACGAAACGACACGCAGCCGCGGGGCGCATCCACCTGCACGGTGCGTGCGTCGACGATCGCCCCCGGCTCGTAGCCCAGCGTAGTGAGCAGTGCGACCGCGGCAGCCCCCTCCGCGAGATCCCCCTCGGTGTTGGGTCCAGGAGCGCTCCCCGACTCGTCGACGATGAGTGCTGCGGTTGCACGGCGCAACTCGGCGTGAACCGCCAACGCCCGCGCGTCACGCTGGCGCTCGATCAGGAACGGCACGACGCCAACCAGCGCCACCGCGAGAACGATCGAGAGCACGACGAGCAGTTCGACCGCACGGTGGCTCCAGCCGATCAGTGCGCCCCGCCCACCGCGATCGCTCCCCCGGCCCCACCGCATCGTTGACGCTCCCCCGGCCCATCGCGTTGCTGAGATCGTACGCGCGGGATGTGACCACGCCACCGTGCAGGCCCCACGGTGTGGGGCCCGGGGCCTGCCCTCCACCGTGTCCCCGGACCGCCGACGGGGTGGCCGGCCGACCAGCGACCGGCCTGGGTTGCGACCGGGATCCTGATCGGCTGGGACCAACGTCCTGACCGGCCCCGATGCACTGGACGCCGCATTCAACATAGTTACCCTATAAAGCACATCACGGAGCGCCGCCTCGGCGCCGTGCACCGTCACGGGGGGATCCCTTGAACGCCCAACATCGCCGGACCGCACCACGTCACCAGCGTGCACATCCCGAGTCGGGACTCACCCTGCTCGAGTTACTGGTCGTCGTGCTCGTGATCGGCATCCTCGCCGCCATCGCGATCCCCAGCTACGCCTCGCAGCGCGAGTCAGCGTGGCGCTCGGCGGTGGTGAGCGACCTGCACAACGCCGCCATCACGGTCGAGTCCGAGGTCGTCAGCGGCCGCTATCCCCACCAGTTGCAGATTCCGGGACCGCCCGCCGCCGTCGCCCTCGGCGAGCCGCAGGCCAGCGGTCCGCGGATCCGGCTCAGCCCGGACGTCGAGGTGGTGTATGCGGTGAGCACCGATCGGGATCGCTTCTGTCTGACCGGCGGGCATCTGCGCCTGCAGGACGACCCGGTCGCGGTGTACGACTCGGGCGCCGGGGGCCTCACCGACGATTGCGGCTTCGATCCCTCCGCAGCACCGTCAGACACCCCAGCCGACACCCCGCCGCCGACCCCCGCCCCACCGCCGACCCCCGCCCCACCGCCGACCCCCGCCCCTGACGACGAGCGCCCCGACCCGGCAGATGGTGACACGCCCGGGCAGGTTCCGGAGGATTCCGGGGGATCCAGCGACGCCGACGACCCCGGCGAGGAAGCACCGGAAGGCGACACCGAGGAAGCACCGGAAGGCGACACCGAGGAAGCACTCGGACCGGCCTGCGTGCTCGAGAACAAGGTGCTGAGCGGCAACATCACGATCTCGGCGCAGGATGACTGCACCTACCGCAACGTCACCATCTCCGGCAACGTCACGCTCGATGAAGGTGCCCGCCTGATCATCGAGGGCGGGGTCATCGCCGGAAACGTCACCGCCAACCGCGCCGAGGTGGTCGCACTCGCCGGCGTGAGCATCAGCGGCGATCTCACCGTGGAACGCACCGCGAGCGACGTCCTGATCACCGACAGCACGGTCAGCGGCAGCGGCGCCTTCCGGCACAACGCTGGGAACGTGACGATCGACGGCTCACGCTTCAGCGGCCACCTGCACGGCACCCGGAATGCGGGCGCGGTCCGCGTGACCGACACCGCTGTCGCCGGGCGGAACACGCTGGGCTGAGCAGGCGCGGCCGCGCGCTCAGCCCACCGGCGTCCAGGGGTCGGCGTCGGGGTCCAGCCCGAAGCTCGCGATCATCGTGCGCAGCGTGGCGTTGGCGCGCTCACCGACACACCAGCGAACCGTGCCGTCGGGTCCCCGGGCGGCCTGCCACTCGGCGCGCAGCCGCGCAGCATCCTCGTCGTCGGCCGGGGGGTGCAGCGCGAACGGTGGCGCCCCGATCTCCTCGGCGGGCAACCGGTGCAGCAGCATCTGGCGCAGGATCGGAGCGATCGCCGCGAGGTAACAGCGTTCGTCGAGCAACTGGCGCAGTGCGGCGTTGGTCGCGGCCTCGTCGCGCAGCACCCGCCGCACGCCTTCGTCCCAGCCCCGCGCGACCTCGTCGTCACCCTCCCAGTCGGGGGCGACCACCTCCACCTCGACGTCGAGGAGCTGCTCAGCGCCGGGGAGGTGCAGGGGGACGGGCAGCTCGGGCGCGGACACCATCACGTAGCCGTAGGGTCCGAGTCGCTGCGTGCCAGGGTCGTGCCGGGCGTCGTCGCCAGCATGCTCGAGGATGGCGCTGGCAAGCACCTCGTCGAGTTCCTCGGGGAAGTGCACGGCGCACATGCCGGTCATGACCTCGGCCGTCAGCCCCCGATCGGCGAACCGCTGCGTGAGGAAGGAGGCCAACTCCTCGGCCTGCTGCTCGGCTGCGGCGCGATCGGTGGCCTCCGCGCAGGTCAGCGCGAGCGTGGTCCGGTCGGTGCGGGCCACCACGTCGGTTGCGATGAGGCGGTGGTCACCGGCGACCGCACAACGCACCACGTCACCTCGACCGACCCCGTCGGCCATCAGGGTCATCCCGGCGACCCGGTACAGGCCGGTCGGCAGGTCCAACGGATCTGCCGGCACGGTCTCGCTGGGCACCGGGGCACCCTCCCCCACCGGCAGCACGATGGTGACGTGGTCGGTGGACGGATCGGACATCGAGCCCCTCCCAGCGGACAAGCCGGACCGACTGTAGTCCGGTCCGGGTCAGCCGGCCACGTCAGCGAGAGGCCGCGGCGGGCAGCCGGACGAAGACGGCCAGGCCACCCTCGATCGCCTCTCCGAGCCACAGGGCACCACCGTGGGCCCGAGCCACCCGCTCGCAGATCGCCAAGCCGAGGCCGTTGGCCGACCCGCCGCTGACCGGCGTTCCGAGTGCCACACCGGGGGCAAGCGGTTCGTGCTGTGGCGCGCCGCGGGGCACCGTCCCGAAGGGCCGCAGTGCCATCTCGTGGTGGTCTGGAGCGATGCCCTCGCCGTTGTCGGCCACGATCAACTCCACGTGGTCGTGGCCGCGACGAGCGCTGATCCAGACGTGGGGCTGGCGGTCGGCCGGAGCATGCTCGATGGCGTTGCCGATGAGGTTCTGACACAGCTGGAGCAACTGGGCGGCGTCGCCTTCCACCTCGGTCAGTTCGCCGACACTGACCACGGCATGCCGCGCCTCGATGCGGGCGCTGAGCTGCTCGAGCGCGACGCCGACCACCTCGTCGAGAGCGACGGGTTCCCGGTGGGTCACCAGCCCCCCGCAACGCGCATCCGCCAGCAGTCGGTCGACCATCGTGGTGAGCCGGTCGACGTTGCCGATGGCACGGTCGAGCAGCTCGTCGGCGAGCTCCTCGCTCACCTTGTGGGTGCGCACCAGATCGAGGAACCCGCGCACACTCGCCAGCGGAGAGCGCAGGTCGTGGGACACGGTGCCGGCGAAGCGCTCGAGGGCCTCGTTGGCGCTGGTGAGTTCGTGCAGTGCGGCGGCGGCCAGCTCGTGGCGCCGCCGGTGCTCGACGTTGACCAGCAGGGTCGAGAGCACCCGCAGCAGCCGACGGTCCTCCACCGACCACCGCTGGGGGGCGGCGACGGCATCGAACGCGATCGCCCCGAGGCAGTCGTCACCGTCCATCAACGGGCGGCTGATGGTCGCCTGGACACCGCCGGCGATCAGCAGCCGCCGGAAGTTGCTGTCGACCGGCAGTACGTCGCGATCGGGGATGGAGACGAGCTCGCCACGGCGGTGACGGGCGATCACCTCACCGTAGGGAGCGACGGGGACCTGCTGGAGCTCGTCGCGGAAGCAGTGCACACCGGGCGACGCCCACGCGTGGGTGTTGGAGACGGTCTGCGCCACCCAGTCGTAGCGGTAGAGCAGCACCCGGTCGATCCCGCGCGCCTCCCCGACCCGGCGCAGGATCGTGTCGATGACCGCATCGAGGTCGTCGAGATCGGCGCTGATCAGGTCGACGGACAGATCGAGCAACTCTCGCTCGAGTTCGGCGGTCGGGCCCTGATCCCCGCAGCCCGCAGCTCCTGGTGGTGGATCCGAGGGCTCGGCGGCATCGTCGAGGACGACCACGTGGTGGTCCTCACCGCCATGCCCCAACGATCGCCCCATCGGTTCGAGATCCTCTCCGTGCGACGCGCTGGCACGCTTCGGCGCAACTGTCGCGTGCTCAGTGCCCGGCGCCGGTCGCGGAACCGTCGCCGGACCGCCACTGCCTATAGAGTAAGCCATAGCCCCTTCGCATCCCTCGCCGAACTCTCCGGCGCACGCGAACCGCACGCATCTGTGCGCCCCACACAACGTTCGTTCATTGGTCCTCCCCCCGCCCAGGACCTGAGTCCTGGTTCGCCTGTGCCATGTGACGCAGCCTACGTGACGCGACGGCTGAGAACGAGCATCCAGGAACCACCTGTGCACAACGACGGCGACCGCGAACGCTCCGCGCACGTAGCTTCGTACTACCCGGGCCCGCACCCCCGGGCCCGTACCCCCGGGCCGGCCGCCGCTGCCTGGCGGGAGCTCCCGCGGCGGCTGCCCGCTCCCGATGACCCGCCCGACTAGCGTTCCGGTCAGCCGCGCACCAGGAGCGCCCGGGCCGTGACCGTGCTGATCTCGATCGTGGCGGGCGTGCTCGGGTTGACCCTCGGCTCGTTCGCCAACGTGCCGATCGCCCGCTGGCCGCAGGGCGGCACCGTCACCCAGCCGTCCCGGTCAGCCTGCCCGGCGTGCGGCGCGGCGATCCGTGCCCGCGACAACATCCCGGTGATCTCGTGGCTGGCGCTGCGGGGCAGGTGCCGGGACTGCGCCGCCCCGATCAGCCCGCGCTACCTCGTCGTCGAGGTGGCGACCGGCGTGCTGTTCGCCGGCGTGGCCGCGGTGTGGGGGCTGGACCCGTTGCTGCCGGCGCTGCTGGTGTTCACCTGGGCGCTGGTGGTGGCCACCGCCATCGACCTCGAGCACCGCATCATCCCCAACCGCCTGACCTACCCCCTGCCGGGCGTGCTGCTGGTGCTGATGGTCGCAGCGGTCGCGATCGACGGGGACTGGACCGACCTGCGCCGGGGCCTGATCGCGATGGTCGCGGTGCCCGGCGTGATGCTGGCGCTGTCGGAGACCTTCCGGCTGCTGCGCGGCAAGGTCGGCATCGGCATGGGCGACATCAAGCTGGCGGTGTCGCTGGGCCTGGTGGTGGGCACGCTCGGCGGCCTGCACCTGGTGGTCTTCGCCTACGGCACCATCATCTCCGCCGGGCTGATCGCGATCGTGCTGGTGGTGGCCGGCCGGGCCACGACCGCCTCACGCATCCCCTTCGGCCCGTACCTGGCGGTGGGTGCCATGCTCACCGTGCTCGCCGGCGACCCGCTGACCGGAGTGGTGCGGGCCTGGCTGGGGCTGTAGGCGGTCGCGAGTGCTGCGCACCGTGGCGGCCGCGCAGGGACCGGCAAGGCGGGCAGGTGGGAACCTGCCTTGACAGCGTGACCAGCGACCA
>SKJO01000305.1 GCA_007121975.1 Nitriliruptoraceae bacterium
ACCCCGACTGACCATGGCCCACCCCGCGTCGACCCCGACCGGCCGGGACGGGCCGGGACGGGGGGCGGGGCCGGGGCAGCCGGCGGCATCGGGGCGGGGCAGGACGTGCGGGCTTGTGATGGTGGGCAACGCTTGCCACCAGGACTCCGACATGCCCTGTACCGCGCGGTGTGATGCAGCGCAGCCAATGTGCGGGGTCTGCCGGCATGCCCGGCCACCGGCCACCGGCCACCGTGGCCAGACAGGTTCCACGCGAACCTGAGCACGGGCGGGCATGACTCGCTGGGGTCGCCCCCCGGCGGCCTCCTACGAGCGACACCGCCCCGGGCCTGGGCACCCCCGCCAGCCTCGGGCTGTCAGGCGACAGGTGGGATGAGGAGCGTCCGAGTGGGCGTTGCCGGACGCCAACGGGCGTTGCCGGACGTCACCGGACGTCACCGGGCGTCATCGGACGTCATCGGGCGTGAGGCTGGCGGGTTCGATGCGTGGGGTTGCCTGAGCCATGGTGTCGGGGCGAGGTTCCACGGCCCGGAAACGAGCGAGACACTCACGGCCAACGTCCTGGCGGACGACCAGGGGGCCTTCTTGCTGCGATCGCCGCAGCCATGTCGACGGTAGGCCCCGATCCGGTCCGCTTCGGTTTCGTCGCTGGCAGCTGGTTCGCTCTGGGGCCCTTCGCGTGAGGGTGGGATGCTGAGTCCGTGGGCGGGGTCGGCGTCAGGTGCGTCCTCGTCGGTCGAGGTGCCGAACGGGCCCCGGACGTGGATGCAGGATCAGCGCCACCTCGGTGTTGAACGTCGACTCGCGGCAGCCATCAGCAGCCACCGCCCCGGTGGTGGTGCACGGCTTGGTGAACCCACCGGCATCAACCAACTCGTTGATCACCTCAGGGGCATCGAAGCTCCCGTGGTGATCCGTGCATGGATCGGCCGACCGCACCCCACCCACCCCACGCAGCCCAGGTCGGCGGGTCAGCCCAGCGTTTCAGGCCTCCTGCACCACCGGGAGCACGAACGGACGGCGGCCTGCCTCGGCCCGCCAGAAGCGGCTGACCGTCTGGACCACGTGGCGCTGCACGCTGGCGAGGTCCTCGAAGCGCACCCGTGCCAGCCCATCGAGCTCCCGGTCCACGGTCTTGCGGGCGGCCTCGAGCAGGTCCTCGGCCTGCTCGGCGAAGACCACGCCCTTCTGAGTCACGATCGTCTCGCCCACCCGCTGTCCGGCGTGGCTGTCGACGGTGACGAAGACCACGCAGATGCCGTCCTCGCCGATCCGGCGCCGGTCGCGCAGCAGCGCCGGGCCGACGTCGTCGAGCAGTCCGTCGATGTAGACGTGGCTGGTAGCCACCCCCTCGCCCCGGGTGACCCGACCGTCGGTGAGCACGACCTGGTCACCGTCCTCGCAGATGAGCACGTGGTCGGGCAGGCAGCCGGTCATCTCGGCGATGTCACGGTGGGCGCGCAGGTGCCGGTGCTCGCCGTGCACCGGCACGAAGAACTCGGGCTCGACGATGTTGTGGAACAGGATCAGGTCCTCGCGGCTGGCGTGGCCGGAGACGTGCACGGGGGCCAGTCCCTTGTGCACGACCTTGCAGCCGCGCCGTGAGAGGTTGTTGATCGAGCGGAATACCGCCTGCTCATTGCCGGGGATGAGGCTCGAGGCCAGGATCACCAGATCGCCCTCACCGACCTCGAGGGTCCGGTGTTCGCCAGCAGCCATCAGTGACAGCGCGCTGAAGGGTTCGCCCTGGGACCCGGTCGAGATCACGATCAGCTCGCGCCGCTCATAGCGGTCGACCTCGTAGGGATCGACGACCTGCGAGCGGTCGAAGTCGAGGTAGCCCAGATCCTCGGCGATGGCCATGTTGCGCACCATCGAGCGGCCCACGAACACCGGACGTCGGCCCACGGCCCGGGCCGCGTCGAGCACCTGCTGGATGCGGTGCACATGGGAGGCGAACGACGCGACCACGATCAGGCCGTCGGCATCCGCGATGTGCTGGCGGATCGAGTCGCCCACCGTGCGCTCGGTGGGCACGTGGCCGGGCGAGTCGGCGCCGGTGGAGTCGGCCAGCAGCAGGTCGACGCCCTCGTCACCGAGCCGGGCGAAGTGGGCGAGGTCGGTGGGCAACCCGTCGATGGGGGTCTGGTCGAGCTTGAAGTCGCCGGTGTGCACGATCATCCCGTGCGGGGTGCGCAGCGCGTAGGCGATGCCGTCGGGGATCGAGTGGCTGACCTGGATGGCCTCGGCGCGGAACACCCCTTCGGTGACCACGTCACCCGGCGCAAGCTCGCGGTAGTCGGGCTCGGGCAGGTCGGGCCACTCCTCGAGGATCGCCTGACAGAAGGCCAGGGTCAGCCGCGTGCCGAACACCGGCACGACGCGGTCGAGGTCGCGCAGGAAGTAGGGCAGCGCGCCGATGTGGTCGAGGTGGCCGTGGGTGAGGAACACCGCATCGACGTCGTCGGCACGTTCGGTCAGCCAGCGCCAGTCGGGCAGGATCAGATCGACCCCGAGGTGCTCAGCATCCGGGAACAGCACCCCGACATCCACGACGGCCAGCCGACCATCGACCTCGACCGTGGCCATGTTGCGCCCGATCGATCCGAGCCCACCCAGGAAGCTGACGGTCACCGGTGGGTGGCTCATCGTGCGGCCTCGATCGGCGCGAGCGCGTCCAGCACGCGTTGGGCGACGCCCGGCGAGGCGTCCGCCAGGGGCGGGCGTACCGGACCGGCGGGCAGACCCTTGGCCGCCAGCGCCGCCTTGAGTGGACCGGGGGAAGGCTCGGCGAACAACGCGCGGTGCACCGGCAGGCAGGCCAGGTGCAGCTCGCGGGCCCGCGCCGGGTCGGTCGGGAAGGCCGCGATCATGGCCGCGATCTCCGGGCCGACGAGGTGGGCGCTGACCGAGATCACCCCGACCGCACCGACCGCCAGCAGCGGCAGGTTGAGCTCGTCGGCGCCGGACCAGAGCGCGAACCCGCCGGGCGCGCCGCGCGTGGCTGCCATCGTGTCGCAGGCCTTGCCGCAGTCCCCGGTGGCGTCCTTGACCCCGACGACGTGCTCGATCGCGGCGAGCTCCACCAGCGTTGCAACCTCGATCGCCCGACCGGTTCGACCGGGGATGTCATAGACCACCATCGGCACCCCGTCGGCCGCCTCGGCCGCCGCGGTGAAGTGGATGCGCAGCCCGCGCTGGTCGGGACGGTTGTAGTAGGGGGTGACTACCAGCACCGCATCCGCTCCCGCCTCCACAGCCCGGGCGGTCGTGGCGACGGTCTTGGCCGTGTCGTTGCTGCCCGTGCCGATCATGACCCCGGCCCGCTCCCCGACCGCGTCCTTGACCGCGGCGAGCAGCTCGAAGGGCTCGTCGCCCCGGAGGGTCGGGGACTCGCCGGTGGTGCCCGACACCAGCACGGTCTGGGTGCCGTTCTCCACCAGGTGGGTCGCGAGCCGCTGCGCGCCCGGCAGATCGAGCGTGCCGTCGGGCGCGAAGGGGGTGGCCATGGCGGTCACCACCCGGCCGACGCCGGGCGGCGGGGTCGGGCCGTGGGGCTCGAGGGTCATGCGCAGGCACCTTGAGGGGGGGACTCCTATGCTAACCGGCGGTCGAGCAACTCCGACCGGCAACCGGCGAGCAGAGGACCTGACGTGATCTGGCACGTGGTGCGGTTCGACTTCGGCGCGGTCGACGAGGTCGAGCGCCGTGGCCTGGAAGCCGACCTGGCCGCGCTGGCTTCGATCGACGAGGTCGCCTGGCTGCGGGTCGGACGCGACATCGAGGATCCCGCGATCACCGGCCTGATCACGGGCTTCGCGGACCGGGAGGCCCTCGACACCTACCGGGTGCATCCCGAGCACGTTCCCGTGGTCGAGCGCATCCGCGCGCTGGGCATTCCGGCGGTCCGCCTGGACCTGCACACCGACGACGACCCGGAGCAACTGCCGTGAGCCAGGAGATCGAACGCCGCTTCGTACTCCAGACCGAGCCGGCTGCCGGACTGCTCGATGCCGGCACCCGGCTCGCGCAGGGCTACCTGTGCTCCGGCGACGGACTGAGCGTGCGCATCCGCATCGTCGACACCGATGCGGAGTTGACGGTGAAGGGGGGTGGCGGCCTCGCCCGTACCGAGGTGAACCTGCCGCTCGGTCCCGACGATGCGCAGGCGCTGTGGCCCTTCACCGCGGATCAGCGCATCGACAAGGTGCGCTACCGCGTGCCGCTCGGACCCGATGGTCTGGTCGCCGAGGTGGATCGCTACGCGGGAGACCTCGAGGGACTGCTCACCGCTGAGGTGGAGTTCGAGGACGAGCAGCAGGCCGCGGACTTCGTGCCCCCGGCCTGGTTCGGCCTGGAGGTGACGGGCGACCGGACCTGGTCCAACGCGGCGCTCGCCCGCCACGGCCGTCCCGACCGTCCCGACCGTCCCGACCGCCAAGCCTGAGCTCCCCGCGGCCGGAGTACGCGCAATCGGAAACGCCGCGCCGTGCTACGCCGGTCCCCGCAACGCCGCCCAGGCGTACGCGCCGATCAGCGCGATCGCGACGGCCTCACCGCCCGGGTGGTCCGGCGCGAAGGGTAGGGCCGGCACCCAGCCGGCCGCAGGCAGCACCGGCAGGGCGGCCACCAGCACCACGGCCAGGCCGATCAGCGGGACCAGCCGTTCCCGGCGGCCCAGCCCGACCCCGACCCCGGCGGCGATACCCGTGCCGAGGTAGCAGGCGACCACCCACCAGCGGCTGGTGGCGACCGGGTCACGATCGGCCGCATCCCCCAGGATGCGGGCGAGGTCGAGCAGCAGCAGGGGGACCAGCCCCACCGCCAGCCCCAGCGCGACCGTCCGGACCCGGTCGTTCATGACCGCGCCGCCCGGCGCCGCTCGGCGGCCTGCTCGGCGGCCAGACGCTCGAGGTCGCTGGCCCCGTGATCGACGTGCACCATCGCCTCGGCCACCGCCCGGTGCCCGGCGACCTCACCGATGGCGCGGTGCATCGCCTGCACCACCCGCCGGTACTGCGGATGGCCCTGGGGGGTCGAGCGCAGCTCGATGAGCTGCATCGCCGCGCGGGCGTTGAACTGCATGCTGTAGCGCACGCGGTAGGCAAAGCACACGGCGTACTGCGCAGCCGCGGGATGATCGGGCCGCAGCCGCTCGTAGAGCGCGGCCGATCGAGCGAGCGCCTCGTGCCAGCGGTCGGCGACCCCGGCCTCCTCGAGTTCCGGCGGCGTGTCGTAGCCGTGCGCGGGAGTGAGCTGCTGCCACTCGATGGTCAGCATCCGGTGACGCTGCAGGTCACGGAACCCGCCGTAGTCGCCGAGCACCTCGAACCGGTACCAGACCCGCTCGAACGCCCGTCCGGGCTTGTGGCGCCGATTGGCGCGCTCCCCCACGTAGGCCCGCAGCACCTCGGCGCGCCGTTCGGCCGACCAACGCCGGACCTCGGCTTCGAGCTGCGGCTCGGACAGCTGCAGGTGCGGGTAGAGCGCCGCGGTCACCAGCGCCACCTCGGCGTCCACCGGATCCCGCGGCCACCAGTCGGTGAGCGTGACCGGCGCCACCGGATCCACCGGCGGGTGACCGACGAACTGCTCAGCCCGTGCCCGGGTCTGCTCGCGGGTGGTGCGCAGGTACTCGGCCCACACTCCGCCCCGCTCGGGCAGGTCCACCCGGGTGAGGAACGCGGGGATCACCCGGCGCAGCTCGACCAGCAGCCGGTCGCCGAGCGCGCGGGACTCGGCGAGCTCATCGGCCTGCAGGCGCAGCAGCAGCGCCTCGTAGGCCTGCCCCGAGGCGAACATGCCGAGGTTGGAGGTGGTGGCCGCGGGCAGCAGCCCCCGCAGCAGGTCGAAGGCCTTGGCCCGGGTGGCGCTGCGGTAGGCCGGCTCGGAGGTGGACGTCTCGCGGGGCCAGCGGGCGCGGACCCAGTCGAGCATGCGGGGCAGCAGCTCGGCATAGGTGTCGAAGATCGCGTCGAGCTCGCGCTCGTAGGCGACGGCGTGCGGGCCGGCCATCACCTCGACGTCGCGGTGATAGCGGTAGCGGCCATCGGGCTTGACGTCGTAGGGCAGGTAGCGGGTGGACTGCTCGAGGTAGGCGGCGAGCCGCCCCCACTCCAGCCGCTTGGTGACCAGGTTCGAGACCTCCTCGAGGGCGACGTGTGCGCCCCCGAGCTGCGCGACCGAGTCGTCGCCGTAGTCGCTGAACACCCGGGCATAGAGCCGGTCCGCACGGCCCGCCGGATCCTCGGCGTCGAGGTCGGCGGCGAACTCGTCGAGGAACAGGCGCTTGAGCGACCCGCCGTAGCGCGAGTAGCGGGCGAACAGCGCCCCCTTCACGACCTCCGGAAGGTCGGTGAGCGCGAACACCGGGCCGTCCGGGTCGGTGAGGTGGCGGGCGAGCACCTCCCGCTCATCGGGGCTGAACGCGGGGGGGTCGCTCACTCGGCGCTCCGGGGGTCGCTGGTCGACAGCTCGCGGCTCGCCGGGAAGCCTACCGACGGGGTGCGGCCACCGGACTAGGGTCGCGCTCATCGGGCCGGAGACCGAGGTGGACACCAGCATCCCCCCTGCCACGTTGTCGCGGGTCCGCCCGCCACGCCGCGACCGACCACCGCTGCGCCTGCTGCTGCTGCGCGTGGTCGGGGCGCTGCTCGCCCTGGTGGTCGTGGCCGTGACCGTGCTGGTCGGCCGCGATGGGTGGAGCGACGAGACCGGCGGGACCATCAGCCTGCTCGACGCGCTGTACTACGCGTCGGTCAGCGTGACCACCACCGGCTACGGGGACATCACCCCGGTCACCCCCGGTGCGCGGCTGAGCGCGCTGCTCATCATTCTGCCGGCACGGGTCACCTTCCTGCTGCTGGTGGTGGGCACGACCATCGAGCTGCTCACCGAACGCTGGCGCGAGACCTGGCAGCACGACCGCTGGAGGCAGAAGGTGGAGAACCACTACGTGATCTGCGGCTACGGGGTCAAGGGACGCTCGGCGGCGCGGGTCCTGACCGAGGGCGGCGTCGACCCCGCACGGGTGGTGGTGGTGGAGCCCGACCCGGCCACCGCCAACGAGGCGGCCCGCGACGGCTACGCGGTGGCCACCGGGGACGCGAGCCGGGACGCGGTGCTGAGCGAGGTCCACGTCGACCGCGCCAAGGCGGTGATCGTGGCCGCCGACCGCGACGACGCCACCGTGCTGATCACGCTGACCGCACGCCGGCTGGCCCCGGACGCGCGGATCGTGGCGGCGGTGCGCGAGGCGGAGAACGCCCCGCTGCTCGAGCAGAGCGGGGCGGACACGGCCATCACCTCCTCGGAGACCTCGGGCCGGCTGCTCGGGATCAGCAGCCGCAACCCTCGCGTGGGAGCGCTGGTCGAGGATCTGCTGCACACCGACGTCGGACTCTCCCTGGCCGAGCGTTCGATCGGGTCGGCGGAGGTCGGGCGCAACCTGTCGGAGATCGCCGACCGTATGGTGCTCGCCGTCGTGCGCGGCGAGCAGCTGATGCGCCACGACGATCCGGAGATCGGTCGGCTGCAGGCCGGGGACCGGCTGATCGGCCTGCCGGTGAACAACGGCGACTGACCGGTCAGCCGGTCAGGGTGGCGAGCACCTGCTCGGCCATCCGTGCATGGCCGAGCGCCCCGGGATGGAAGCCGTCGGAACCGAACACCTCGGCCGGCAGCGCACGGCGCGGCAGGTCCAGCCGCGGTACGCCCAGGCGGTCGGCCACCTGCGCCTGCACGCGGGCCACGCGCCGGCAGCGCCAGCCCAGCAGCGGGCGCAGCACGCCGGGTAGCCCCGGGGCCGCCGACAGATCCGGACAGGCGATCAGCACCTGGTCGGCGGCAGGCGCGACGCGGTGCAGCAGCCCGAGCAGGTCGGTGAGCTCGCGTCGCACCCGACGCGCACCGCGCAGGTGGATGGCGTCG
>SKJO01000389.1 GCA_007121975.1 Nitriliruptoraceae bacterium
GTCGAGCTGGGGCAGCTCATCGAGGTTCGCGAACGCCGCGTAGTCGTCCGGGCAGGACCGGAAGCGGTAGAAGGCGACGTACGGGCTGCCCGCACAGTCGGCCCGGGCAGCCACGAACCACGGGTGCTGATCCGAGGTGTGGTTGAGCACCAGGTCGTGGATCACCCGAAGGCCTCGCTGCTGGGCGTCGGCGACCAGCGTGCGCAGCAGGTCGACATCCCCGAAGCGTGGCTCGACGTCGGTCAGGTCGGTCGGGTGGTAGCCGTGGTAGCCCGGCCCGGGAGTGACCGGCGAGAGCCACAGGGTGTTGGCGCCGGTGGCCACGATGTGGTCGAGGCGCTCGTGCACCCCGGCGAGGTCGCCACCCATCGGCGCGGTCAGCGCCCGGGCGTAGCCGGGCTCGTCCGGGCCGCCGGGAACGCTCGCCGGGTCGGGTCCGGTCGTGGCGGCGCCGGGCTCGCGTGGCTGGCCACCAACCTGGGTGTCGTGGGCGTCGCCGTCGGCGAAGCGGTCGACGAACACGTGGTAGATCACCGCGTCGGCCGGCCAGGCGTCGCTGACCGCGGTGCGGGGGGAGGCGTCGGGCTGGCTGCAGGCCGCGGCTGCGGCCAGCAGCGCCACCGTCAGCGCGGCTGCCTGCAGCCGCCGTGCGGCGCTCACCGCTCGCGCCACGGCCCGCGCTCGCCCAGCGGGTCGGACTCGCGGCGCACGCGGTCGGAGACGAGCACCCGCACGTCGGACTCCATGCGGCTGACCTGCACGACCAGCCCGGCCATCGCCCGCACCACCACCGCCACCCCCATCAGCGCGGCACCCACCGCGAAGGTGATGATCCACAGGATGATGGCGAACGGCAGGTCGCCCTCGCGCAGCATCAGCGTGCCGGCGGCCACGCCCGCGAGGCCGGCCGCGTAGGCCAGCACGGTGCAGGCGCGCGCGGCGCTGCGCAGATCCTTGGGGCTCGGTACCTCGTCCATGGGGCCAGGGTGCCCGATCGTGCCGTTCGGTGCACCGACCTCGCTACGATGCCCGGGGAGGAGGGACGGTGTGGACGCTGCCGGTGGTCGTCCGGAGTGGGTCGAGCGCGACCGGGCGTTGGCCCGGCTCGAGGACGTCCTGCTCGCCCTGCCCGAGGGCCGGGCCCTGCCGGGGCTGGACGCGCTGCTGGCCGCAGCCCGCATCGACCTCGACGTCCTCGTCGACGACCGCGCCCGCAAGCTGCTCGCCGAGGCGTTGCTGACCCGCCCGTTCCGCCACCTCGACACGGTGCTCGAGGTGCGCACCGAGGTGGAGCTGCTCACCTTCGAGGTGGAGCTGCTCGCCGACCGGATCGCCGATCCGCGGGTCGATGCCGCGGTCCGCGACGAGCACCGGCGCCGGATCGCGGCGATCCGTGCCCGGCTGGCGCGCATCCAGCAGGACCTGTGATCGGGCTCAGCGCGGGACGGGCCGGGCCTCGTTGATCGGTCGGCCCGTCCAGTTGCGGAACGCCTGGCGCTGCTCGGCGGTGGGTTCGTCCACCGGGACCAGGCGCTGGCGCGGGCGCGGTGCGCCCAGGGTGACCGGGACGGTCAGCAGCCGCGGGCCGCGCACGACCGTGACCGGCACCTGCTCGCCCGCCCGGAACGCGTGCAGCGCCGCGGTCAGCTCGCCCCGCCCGACCGCGTGCCCGTCGATCGCGATCAGCCGGTCGCCGCCGCTCAACCCGGCCTGCCAGGCCGGACGGTCACGCAGCACCGAGGCCAGCACGACCCCGCGGTCCGATTCGCGGATGCGCACCCCGAGGTGCGGCGCCGGGCGCGGCTCGTCGGACTCGATGCGCAGCCCCACCGCATGCAGGCCCGCGCGTACCGGGGGCAGCTTCGTGCCGGTGAGCAGTTCGCGCAGTTCCGCGGCCAGTTCGTCGGTGCCGACCTCACGCACCGCCTGCTCGACGTCCTGCTCGGTGTAGCCCTCGGGCCGGTTGGCGTGCCGCCGCCACAGCTCGCGCAGGACCGTGTCGAGCCCGCCGCCGGTGGGGTGCCGGGCACGCAGCCGCAGGTCGAGCCACCACGCGACCAGGGCCCCGTGGCCGTAGTAGTCGGTGCCGGCGTTGGGCGTGTTCTCGTCGCGGATGTAGTGCTTGGTCCACGCCTGGCGGGAGGCATCGAGCAGCGGCTGCAGCGCCACCCCGGGCAGGTCCTCGACGCGCTGCAGGTTGTCGCGCACCGCGTCGAGGTAGCGCCGCACGCTCCACACCCCGGCCCGCACGCACAGCAGTTCGTCGTAGTGGGAGGTGAAGCCCTCGGCGACCCACAGCGACTCGCTGAACACGGGATGCTCGTAGTCGGGGCGGACCAGCCCGGCCGGGGTCAGGCGCTTGACGTTCCACAGGTGCAGGTACTCGTGGGCCAGCAGCACCTGCAGCCGCGCGTAGAGATCCTCGCTCTGGAACACCCGCGCGGGGATCTGGATGACCGAGCCGTCGCGGTGCTCGAGCCCGCCCCCGCCCTGGTCCCAGGCCGTCACCAGGAACGTGTAGCGCTCGGCGGGCAGGTCGCCCTCGAACAGCGCCACGGCGGCGCGGCCGATGGCCTCGAGGTCCGCGCGCAGCATGCCGATCGGCTGGGTCCCGCTGTGCCCGGCCCACACCAGCCGGTGGGGGACCCGCGCCACCTCGAAGTCCAGGCACGGGAAGTCCCCGACCTCGAAGGCCGAGTCGACGAGGTGGTGCAGGTCCTCGGCCCGGTAGGTGTCGGGCTCGTCGCCGGGGGGCAGCAGCGCGTGGACCCGGTGCTCTCTCGGATCGGGCGGCAGGTGCACCTCGTGGGGATGGTGCTCGGCGCCCTGCACGTAGGGGAAGGTCGCGGCCGGGATCAGCAGGGCATGGTGGTCGTCGACGTGGTTGGTACGCACGGTGAGCTCGTTGGCGTACAGCTCGAGCTCCACCTCGACGTCCGGGCGACCGGGGTCGTTCGCCAGGTCGTTCGCCAGGTCGTCGGCCAGCCGCCAGGCGCTGATGCCGTCGGGGTGCAGGGCCACCGGCGCGCCCCCGCTGGTGCGGGCCCGGATCCACTGCACGTGGTGGACGTAGTCGCGGCGCACGTAGGAGCCGGGCGTCCACACCGGCAGCACGATCCGGGCCCCGGCGGCGAGCGCTGCGGGCACGGTGAGCGTCACCCGCACCAGATGGTGCAACCGGTCGGAGAGGTCGACGTGGTACCGGATCGGGGTCGTCACGGGCAGCCTGTTCGCGCGCGGGGGCGCGGCGAGGCTACTGGTGGCCGGCCGCTAGGGTCCGCACCGTCCCGCCCCCCACCAAGGAGCCCGCGGTGGCCGACCTGCCCCTCGCCGACCGGCACGAGACCGTGCTGCCCGCCGCCCCCGACGACGCTGCCCGGGCGCTGGACCGTGCCGCGTGGCTCGACGACGCCGAGCGCAAGGCGGCCGTCGAGGCCGTCGTGGCCGCGTATCCCACGCTCAGTACGGGCTGGGCGGAGCTCGCGGCGCTGGGCGCCAGCCCGATCGAGCGCTACGCCTACGCCCGGGTGGGCTACCACCGCGGCCTGGACGCGCTGCGGGCCCACGGTTGGGGTGGCCGCGGGCTGGTGCGCTGGTCGCAGCCGACCAACCGCGGCTTTCTGGCCTGCCTGGTCCGGCTGCGCGCCGCCGCCGTGGAGATCGGTGAAGCTGCCGAGGTGGAGCGCATCAGCGACTTCCTGCGCGACCTCGATCCGGACTGGGACGACGCCAACCTGCTGGCCTGAACCGGTTGTCCACCGCGGCGCGCACGGTCGGGTCGGCCCCGGCCGGGCCTCGCGGTAGGGTGGCGCTGGGGAGGTGGTCGTGGCCGGTCGGATCCTCAAGGAGGACATCGAGTCCCTGCGCGCGCAGGCCGACATCGTCACGGTCGTCGGCGACCACACCACCCTCAAGCGCGCCGGCCGGTCGTTCAAGGGGCTGTGCCCGTTCCACACCGAGCGCACCCCGTCATTCACGGTCTCCCCGGAGGGCAACGTCTACCACTGCTTCGGGTGCGGGGCCTCGGGCGACCTCTACGACTTCCTCATGCGCATCGAGGGGTTCGACTTCCCCGAGGCGGTGGAGGCGCTGGCCCGGCGCACCGGGTTCACGCTGCGCTACGAGGAGCTCTCCGCACGCGATCGGCGGGCGATCGGGGAGCGCTCGCGGTTGGTGGCGGTGACCGCGGCGGCGGCCGCCTGGTTCGCCGAGCAGCTGTACGCCGAGGAGGGCCAGCCGGCCCGTGACTACCTGCGCTCCCGCGGATTCGGCCGGGAGGATGCGGCCCGCTTCACCCTCGGCTTCGCCCCCAACCGCTGGGAGGCGCTCAGCCGCGCGCTGACCGCCGACGGCATCCCGCCCGAGGACCTGATCGCGACCGGGCTGGCGGTGCGCACCGACCGCGGTGGGCTGCGCGATCGGTTCCGCGGCCGGCTGATCTTCCCGGTGCACGACCCGGGTGGCGACGTGGTCGGTTTCGGGGGCCGGGTGCTCGACGCGCTCGACTACGGCGACTTCGACCCCCCCAAGTACCTCAACTCGCCCGAGACCCCGCTGTACAAGAAGACCCGGGTGCTCTACGGGGTGCCCCAGGCCCGCGCCGACATCGTGCGCGACGGGCAGGTGCTGGTCTGCGAGGGCTACACCGACGTCATGGCCCTGCACCAGGCAGGGTTCGGCAACGCGGTCGCGACCTGCGGCACGGCCGTGACCGTGGAGCACCTCACGATGGTCGCGCGCTACGCGCCACGGGTCGTGCTCGCCTTCGACGGTGACGACGCCGGGGTCAAGGCCGCGGAGCGCGCCTGGGAGGCGGCCCGGGAGGTGGCGGCGGCCGGGTCGGGCGCAGCGCCTGGCGCGGGCGGGTCGGGCAGTGGTGGTGGCGGTGGTCGCCGGGCGGATCGTGGTGACGGGCTCGACGTGCGGGTGCTGGTCCTGCCCGACGGGTCGGACCCGGCCGACCTGGTCGTCGAGGTAGGGGCCGAGGGGATGCGCTCGGCGGTGACGGCGGCCACCCCGGTGGTGCCCTTCGTGGTCCGCCACCGGCTCGCGGCCGCCGACCTGTCCTCGGAGTCCGGCCGCATCGCGGCGCTGCGCGAGGCGCTGGAGGTGCTCGGCCGGGAGCCCGACCCGGATCTGCGCCGGGAATGGGCGCGCACCGAGGTGGCGGCCGGCATCGGGGTGGCCTACGACTTCGTCGCGCAGAGCGCCGCACGGCTCGGCGTCGCCCTCGACCGGCACCAGGGGGTGGCCGCCAGCAGTGCCCGCGGACCCCGCTCCGAGGGTGCCCCGCACCAGGCGGCGCGCCGCCTGCGCGCCCGCCAGGAGCGCGCGGTGCTGCGGGTGGCGCTGCAGGCTCCGGAGCTGCTGCCCGACGAGTGGTTCGAGCTCACCGAGGACGACCTGACCCACCCCACGGCCCGGGCGGTGTTCACGACCCTGCAGGCTGCCGGGGGGGCCGGGGTGGAGCTCGGGATGGTCCTCGAGGCGGCCGCCGACGACCAGGTGCGCGCCACCATCCGGGCGCTCGCGCTCGAGGACGAGGAGGGACCGGTCGACGCCGAGGTGGCCGCCTGGCGGGTACGCAGTCTGCTCGCCGACCGACTGCGCGGCCAGGAGCAGGTGCTGCGCGAGCGGCTGCACACCCTGCACCACGCAACCGACCGCGACGAGGTGCTCGCGGTGCAGCGCGAACTGCTCGCGCTCGAGCGCCGGCGGCGGTTGCTGACCGGGGTCGCGGACTGACGCTTGGCACGTCTGGGTCGGACCGCGGGCGTGCGGTGTGTGCGCGTCGACGCCCGCGGACCCGGCGTGCCACTCCGCGTCGTTCGCCGATCACTAGCCTGGGATCGATGACGACACCCGAAGGGATGGGCAGAGGAGTTCGCATGGGGCCGGCCGATGCGAGCATGGGGGACCCCGGCCCGGGACGACCGGTGCACGCCGCCGGCGCCGAGGTCATCGACCTGCTCGAGCGCGAGGTCATCGTGCAGTTCGCGGAGGTCAGCGAACTGGCGGAATCCGGTGCCCGCCGGGGGTTCGTCACGACCCGGGACGTCGCCGAGGTGATCGAGGCGGCCGGTCTCGAGCCCGCCGCGGGCGGCACCATCGCCCGGTTCCTGAGCCGATCGGGCATCCCGATCGTGGACGACGGCTCCACCACCACCAGCACGTCCCCCGGGGCGGAGGTCAACTCGACGGCCTCGGTCGACGCGGTGCGCCTGTACCTCAACGAGATCGGACGCGTGGACCTGCTCTCCCCGGAGTCGGAGGTCGACCTCGCCAAGCGGGTCGATGCGGGCGTGGCAGCCGGGGAGGTGCTCGACTCCCCGGCGGAGCTCACGCCCGAGCAGCGGGCCCGCCTGCGTCGCATCGAGCGCGACGCTCAGCAGGCCAAGCAGCACCTCATCGAGGCCAACCTGCGGCTGGTGGTCTCCATCGCCAAGCGCTACCTCGGGCGGGGCCTGGTGTTCTCCGACGTGATCCAGGAGGGCAACCTCGGACTGATGCGCGCGGTGGACAAGTTCGACACCACCCGGGGCTACAAGTTCTCGACCTACGCCACCTGGTGGATCCGCCAGATGATCAGCCGGTCGATCGCCGATCAGTCCCGCACGATCCGTATCCCGGTGCACCTGGTGGAGACGATGCACAAGATCGCCCGCATCGAGCGCGCCCTGGTCCAGACGCTGGGCCGCGAGCCGACCATCGAGGAGGTCGCCGCCGCGGTGGACCTGCCCGTGGAGCGCATCGAGGAGTTCCGTCGGCTCGAGATCGACCCGGCCTCGCTCGACGCTCCGGTCGGGGACGACGGGGACGGCTCGATGGGCGAGCTGATCGAGGACGTCAACGCCGTGGTCCCCATCGAGGCAGCCGCCGCGATGCTGCTGCGCCAGCACCTCGAGGAGGTTCTCGCCGAGCTGTCGATGCGTGAGCGCACCGTGCTCGAACGGCGCTTCGGCCTGCACGACGAGCAGCCCCACACGCTCGAGCAGGTCGGCTGCGAGCTCGGCCTCACCCGCGAGCGCATCCGGCAGATCGAGGCCAAGGCGCTGGCCAAGCTGCGCCACCCGATCTACGCCGAGGCGCTGGAAGGCTACCTTCGCGAGTGACCTCCACTCGCCGCGCTCGGATGCTTCACGCTGCGTGACACCGGCCGACAGGTGAGGGAGGTGGCTCCGGTCGTCGCACCCGATGGAGGTGACGCACGTGGAGGCCAGTCCGAGTCCGGTTCCCGGTCGCGATCCGCAGGTCGTCGACGCCTACCTGCCCGGCGAGGTCGCCCACCGCGTGCGCACCGCCGGCGTGGAGGACGCGCGCCGCGGGCTGTTCCAGACCTTCGCGCTGTCGGTGATCGGCGGGGCCATGCTCGGCATGGCGGCGGCGGCGACCACCGCGGTGATGGCGGGTAGCTCCGTCGGGTACGGCCAGACCCGCCTGCTCGGCGGCCTGGTGTTCGGCCTCGGGCTGACCATGGTGATGGTCGGTGGCGGGGAGCTGTTCACCTCCAACAACCTCATCGCCATGGCCTGGGTGGCCCGCGAGGTGAAGACCTCGGAGCTGATGATCAACTGGGGCCTGGTCTACCTCGGCAACATCGTGGGGGCCGCGAGCATCGCGCTGCTGCTGTTCCTCGGCGGGGCCTACGGCAACGGGGCCGGGGTGGTCGGGGGACAGGCGCTGGCGATCGCGGCGAGCAAGGCGGGTCGCAGCTTCGAGCAGAGCGTCGCGCTGGGAGTGCTGGGCAACTCCCTGGTCTGCCTGGCCGTGTGGCTGTGCTTCAGTGCCCGGTCGACCACCGACCGGATCCTGTCGTGCAC
>SKJO01000200.1 GCA_007121975.1 Nitriliruptoraceae bacterium
CCCCGGGGCGCCGGCGGACCCCCGCGACCCCCCGGTCGCGCGCCGGGCTGTGCTCCGGACGGCCACCGGGGTGGCTGGGGTGGCCCTCGGACTGCTCGTCGCCGGGCGGTGGCTGACGGTGGGCCGCTCTCCGCAGGTGGATCCGGCCGGTATCGCGCTGCCCGCTCCGGCACGCGTGCGTCCGGCCGTGAGCGCCGCCAACCTCTCGCCGGTGGCGGGCGCCGTGCCGGTGCTGACGCCCAACGACGCGTTCTTCCAGATCGACACCGCCCTGCGGGTGCCGCAGCCGGACCCGACCACCTGGCAGCTGCGGATCCACGGGCTGGTCGAGCGGGAGCTGGTGTTGGACTACGACCAGCTGCTGGCGCGTCGGCTCGTCGAGGCGGACGTCACGCTGGCCTGCGTGTCCAACGAGGTCGGGGGCGAGCTGATCGGCACCGCGCGGTGGTTGGGGGTCCGGCTCGACGAGCTGCTGGCCGAGGCCGGACTGCAGCCCGACGCCAGCCAGGTGGTCGGTCGCTCCGTCGACGGGTTCACGGCGGGGTTCCCGACCGGCGTGCTCGACGACGGCCGGGACGCGCTGGTCGCGGTGGGGATGAACGGTGAGGCGCTTCCCGCCCGGCACGGGTTCCCCGCACGGCTGGTCGTCCCGGGGTTGTTCGGGTACGTGTCGGCCACCAAGTGGTTGGCCGAGATCGAGGTCACCACCTGGGAGGCCTACGACGGCTACTGGGTGCCCCGTGGCTGGTCCAAGCAGGCGCCGATCAAGACCGCGTCGCGCATCGACGTCCCCCGCCGCAGCGAGCAGGTCCCGGCCGGTGAGGTGCTGGTGGCCGGGGTTGCCTGGGCACCGACCCGCGGTATCGCGGCCGTCGAGGTGCAGGTCGACGACGGCTCCTGGCAGCCGGCCGAGCTCGCCGCCCCGCTCAGCGACGCCACCTGGGTGCCCTGGTGGTGTCCGGTGACGCTGCCGGCCGGCCCCCACGTGCTCACGGTGCGCGCGGTCGACGGCGAGGGGGATCCGCAACCCGAGGGGCCGCGCAGCCCGGCCCCCGATGGGGCCGAGGGCTACCACCGCGTGCCGATCACGGCCGGCTGACGGGCCGCGGTCCGGCTCCGGGGCGTCACCCGCCGTTGGACTCTGACGGGGGCCTGTGCCACCCTTCGCGGCGCGACCAACGAGACGAGGTGCGGTGGTGGGCGCTCAGCGGTTCACCGCCGTGGCCGTGGTGCTGGTGGTGGCCGCGGCGGTTGCGGGGTGTCTGGCGTCGACCGACTTCGACGAGCCGATCACGATGCGGGTCGTGCTCGCCGACGACTGGGCCGGCGCGCCGGCGGTACGCGAGGTCATCGACGAGTTCGAACGCGACGCCGAAGGCCGCATCCTGGTCGAGCTCGAAGGCGTGCCGTTCTCGCAGATCGCTGATCGGGTCGCCGCCGATCGGGATCTGGGGCGGCCCTACGACCTGGCCCACTGGCACGCGTTCGCGGCGGCGGCGTCGGGTCTGGCCGAGCCGGTCGACGATCTGTGGGAGGCGGCCGGGCTCGACCCCGACGCCTACCTGCCGGGCGCACTGGACGGCGTGACCTGGGACGGGCAGCGCTACGGCGTCCCCCTGGACACCAACGCCCTGGTGCTGCTGGTCAACCTCGAGGTGCTGCGTGCGGCGGGTTTCGACCTCGACGACCTGGCGACCCCCGAGGGGTTCCGCGAGGTCGCGGGCGGGGTCGTGGCGGCCGGGGTCGTGGACCATGCGCTGACGGTCTCGACGAGCACCTGGGCGGCCTATGGCTGGATCCAGGCCCATGGGGGCGATCTGCTCGCCGCCGGTTCCCACCCCCCGACCTTCACGTTCGAGGACCCGGGCGTGGTCGCGGCCCTCGAGTTGCTGGGCGAGCTCGTCGACGAGGAGCTGGCGCCCCGGCCCCGGGCGATGGCGCTCGCCCCCGATGCGATCGGGGCGTTCGCGCAGGGCGAGGTCGCGATGCATGCCACCGGCAGCTGGGACCTGACCTTCCGCGACCGGGCCGCGTCGGTGGCGGTGGAGCAGCTCGCGGTCGTGCGCCTGCCCCAGGCCGACCCGGCCCGCCCGCGCACGGTACTGGGCGGCTCGAGCCTGTTCGTGCCCGTGGACACGCCCCACCGGCAGCTGGCCTTCGACCTGGCGATGCGCCTGACCGATGACGAGGTCGCGCTGCGACTGGCGAGCGAGGAGGGGCGGCTGCCCGCCCGTCGCGAGCTGCTCAGTGACGCACGGTTCGTCCAGGATCCGCTGCTCGCGGCGGTCGTCGCCGAGCTCGACCACGCCCGGCTGATGCCCCTGATCGCCTACCCGGATGCCCAGGCCGCCTTCGCCGAGGGCGTCGAGGACGTCGTCACCGGCCGGTCGCCGGCCGCCGAGGTGCTGGCCACGGTCCAACGCACGGCGACGGCCGGGGTGCGGCCCGATGCCGGTCCGGACGGATGATGGGTGGTGCGCCGTTGCGGGGCACCCCACGCCGGCGGCCCGGAGCGGGTCTGGCGCTGCGCATGGTGGGGGGCATCGTGGCGGTCCTGATGGTCGCCGGCCTGGTCACCGCCGGATTCGAGTCACGCCTGATCGGTGAGGCGCTGCGGGGGCACGCCGCGCAGATGGTCCAGGAGCGCAGTCAGGCGCTCGAGCTCGCGCTGCTGCGCGAGAGCCTGCGGGTCCGCCAGCTGGTCGAGACCGTCACCCAGCAGCAGCTGGTCCTCGAGGCCCGCGAGGGCGGGACCCACGATCCCGACCGCAGCCTGCGTGAGGTGCTGTCGGTGGTGCGCACGATCGATCCCGACCTGCAGTTCGGCAGCGTCGTCGACGTCGCCAGCGGCGGGGTGGTGACCGGTCTGGTCTCGCGCGCCTCGATCGACGATCCCGGCCCGCTCGACCTCGGCGATGGCGGACTCACCGTGCGCGGCTCGCAGCGGGTCGTCCCGCTGCGTGGGTCCGGATACGGGCTGATCTACACCACCCCGGTGCGGCGGGTCGATCAGGCACCCCGGCTGCTGGTGGTCGGCTACGCCCTGGACGACGTGCGGGCACGCGACCTCGCCCGGCTGACCGGCGTCGCGGCGGTCGAGATCGTGGTCGACGGTCGGGTGGTCGGCCGCTCCGAGGGGCACGCGGGTGGGGGCAGCGCCCCGGTGGGCGACCACACCCGTGCCGGCCAGACACAGATCGTCGACGACGGACGGGCGGTGCGCTACGTCTCGCTGGGTGCGGCCCGACCGTGGGACACCCCGGCGGTGATCGGACTGATCGAGTCCAGCCCGGTGGCCGCCATCGAACCGCTGCTGGCCCAGGTGCGTCGGATCGCCGTTGGGGTGCTGCTGGCGGTGGGCGCGGTGCTCGCGGCGGCGCTCGCCCAGGTGATGATCGCCCCGGTGCGCTCGCTGGCCGCAACCGCCACCGCGATCGCGGCCGGCGATCTCGAGCGGGGGTTCCACGTGCGGAGCTCGGATGAGCTCGGGGCGCTCGCGACCGCGCTCGAGCGCATGCGCCACGAGCTCGCGGCCCAGCTGCAGGTGATCCGTCGACAGACCCAGGCGCTGCAGGAGGCAGCCCGCCGCACGCTTCGTGCCCGCGACCGCGAGCGGCAGCGCATCGCCCGTGATCTGCACGACGGCATCCAGCAGCGGCTCGTGCTGCTGCGCATCCAGCTCGGAGCGGTCCGCGCCCAGGTCGAGGCCGAGCCCGACCGCGTGCGCGAGCTCACCGTGCCGCTGGCCACCGCGATCGACGAGGTCCTCGACGACCTGCGCTCGACGGGCCAGGCCCTGTACCCCTCGATCCTGCACGACCGGGGGCTGCCCGCGGGCCTCTACAGCCTGGCGGCCCGCTCCGAGCTGCCGGTCGAGGTGGAGGTCTCGCCCAGCCCGCTGCCACGCCTCGACGAGGAGGTGGAGGCCAACGCCTACTTCGTGGTCAGCGAGGCCGTGGTCAACGCTCTCAAGCACTCGGGCAGCCCACGGGTACGGGTCGAGGTCAGCCTCGACGCCGGGGCACTGCACCTGATCGTGCGCGACGAGGGGGAGGGCTTCGATCCGTCGCAGGTCGGACACGCCGGGGGGCTCGTGCACCTGCAGGACCGGGTCAGCGCGCTCGGCGGGACGCTGGATCTGAGCAGCGCGCAAGGTGCGGGGACCACCGTGCGCGTGCGCATCCCGGTCGGGTCAGCCGGCGGCGCGCTGCAGGTAGAAGAGCACGGCGGCGACGCGCCGGTTGAGGTCGACCTCCTCGGCCAGGCCAAGCTTGCGGAAGATGGCGTTGGAGTGCTTCTCGACCGACCGGTCGGTGATCGACAGCTGCCGGGCGATGGCGGCGTTGCCCCGTCCGGAGGCCATCAGGGAGAGGACCTCGAGCTCACGCGGGGTGAGCCCGGCCAGGCGTGAGGCGGAGCGCCGCCGCTGGGCCTCGAGCAGCGCCTCAACGATCCGGGGATCGAGCACCGAGCCGCCGGCATGCACCTCGCGCACGGCCTGCACGAGCCGTTCGGCGTCGCCGAGCCGCTCCTTGAGCAGGTAGGCCATGCCCTCCGAGCCGTCCTTGAGCAGCTCCAGCGCGTACTCCGGATCGGCGTGCTGCGACAGGATCACGATGCCCGCCCGAGGATCGCCGGCGCGGATCTCCCGCGCGAGCTCGATGCCCTCGGTGGTGTAGGTCGGCGGCATGCGGATGTCGAGCAGGGCCACGTCGGGTCGGTGGGCGGCAACCTGCCCACGCAGCTCGTCGGGGCCTTCGGCGGTCGCGACCACCTCGATCTCGGGCTGGGCGGAGAGCACCGCCCGAGCCCCTTCGCGCACCAGGTAGTCGTCCTCGGCGATCACGATCCGGATCGGGCGTTCGGGCGCGCCCGAGTTCGTGTGGGTCACGGTCGCTGGCGGCGCGTGCGTGCCGGACATGCCCTGCTCCTCGTGGCGTGGCCCCTCACCGTCGCTACCGTAGTCGCCCGGTCCGCGTGGTCGCAGCCCACGCCACGCCCCCCGTCATTCTTCGTGCTACCACGAAGTCCGAAAGAACGGTGTCCCCTTGGTTCTCTCCCCGCTCCGATCCTGGCAACATCCCGGGTACTGCCGGGCACGGCGAACCGTCGCCGCTGGTCCGGGGGGACCGGTCTCCGCGCTGGCCGCCCCTCGGTCCCGCGGCGGCCGATCGTTGTCTGGCGATGAGGGTCGGGAATGAGCCGACGAGGGGGGCTCGACACCCGCATCATCGACGGGGTCGTCGACCGGGGGTGGCTGCCCGACCCGGTGCTGCGTGCCGTCATCCGGCTGCTGCTGCTGCGCCGGCGGGCCCAGATCACCCGGGGAGGGCTCGAAGCGCGCAGCGAGCGTACGCGCCAGCTCATCGAGCAACTGGCGGCCGGTCCGGTCACGCTGGCGGTGGACGCCGCCAACGAGCAGCACTACGAGGTGCCGACCGCCTGGTTTCGCACCGTGCTGGGCCCGCACCTGAAGTACTCCTCGGGATGGTGGCCGCCCGGCGTCGATGACCTGGGCACCGCGGAGGCCGCCATGCTGCGGCTGACCGCCGAGCGCGCCCGCATCGAGGACGGCCAGCGGATCCTGGAGCTCGGCTGCGGCTGGGGGTCGCTGACCCTCTGGCTCGCCGAGCACTACCCCGCCGCGAGCATCGTGGGCGTGTCGAACTCCGCCACCCAGCGCCGCCACATCGAAGCCGAGGCCGCCCGCCGGGGGCTGGCCAACCTCACCGTGCTCACCGCGGATGTGGCGGTGCTCGGCACGGGCGGTGGGTCCGGTGGCGGCGACGGCGAGCACGCCGAGGTGGTCCGTGACGGCGCGTTCGACCGGGTCGTGTCGGTGGAGCTGTTCGAGCACGTGCGCAACCACCGGGAGCTCACCCGCCGCATCGCGCGGTGGCTGGCGCCGGGGGGGATGCTGTTCGTGCACGTGTTCGCCCACCGCAGCGACCCGTATGTGTTCGCCTCGGGGGTGCGGGCCGACTGGATGGCGCGCAACTTCTTCACCGGCGGGATCATGCCCTCGCACGACCTGCTCGCCCGGACCGTCAAGGACCTGGTCCTCGACGACCAGTGGGCGGTCTCCGGCGAGCACTACGCCCGCACGCTGCGGGCCTGGCTCGAGCGCATCGACGCCGACCGGGAGCACCTGCTCGAGGTGCTGGCCGGCGACGATCCGCGCGCGGCGCGTGCGCGGCTGCACCGGTGGCGGGTGTTCACCATCGCCTGCGAGGAGTTGTTCGCGTTCGCTGACGGCGACGAGTGGCACGTCAGCCATCACCGCTTCATCCGCCCGGCGTGACCGGGACGGGGGCGTCGGCCGGCGCATCCGTGCGATGACCGTGGCCGCGGCGGCGCGAGAACAGGAACGCGGTGTAGGTCGCCAGCGCCAGGATGGCGAAGGAGAACCACTGCACGGCGTAGGAGAAGTGGTTGCGCTCCTCGAGCTCAGGCGATCCGGCCGGGACGGGCAGCGCGCCGGGGGCGATCGAGGCGGGGTCGGTGTCGTCGCGCAGCAGCATCGTGTACAGCTCGCCGTCGATCTGATCGTCGAGCCGCGCGGTGTCGGAGTGGAACACGCGCGCGAGCACCCCCTCGTCAGGATCGCGGGGCCCGAACGAGGGTTGGGGCACGGGCCGCTCGAGCACCCCGGAGATGCTCACCCGGCCTGAGGGTGGTGCGGCCTCGGCGACCGGCGGCTCCGAGCGGTCGGCCGGCACCCAGCCGCGCCGGACCAGGACCACCCCGCCACCATCGAGCTGCAGGGGGGTGAGCACGTGGAATCCGGCCTCACCCTGGTGCTGCTGCCCGCGCTGCAGGACCTCCTGCTCCGGGCGGAAGGTGCCGCTGGCCCGCACCCGTCGGAACTCCAGATCGGCCTGCTCGGCCTCGGAGGCGGTGGCGCGCAGCGTTGCGAGCTCGAGGGCCGGCTCGGTCAGCCGCGCCGCGACCCGCTCGTTCTCGGCCCGGACCGTGGCGAGACGGTCGAGCTGCCACAGGCCGAGCGTCACACAGGTGCCGGCCACCGCGAGCACCAGCAGGTGGCCGAGCAGGGCCCGGGGTCGGAGCAGGTCGTGGAGCATCCCCACGAAGGGTACCGCCGAGCGCGACCGGCACCTACGGTGGAGCCCTCCCGCCGCTCGGAGCCCCGATGCGCACCCTGCACGACGTCGAGCACCGCCACCACGGCTGGAACCGCGATCGTCCGGCGCTCATCGAGCTCGCGCCGGGCGAGGAGCTCGACGTGGTGCTCGCCGACGGTTTCGACGGCCAGCTCGGCCCCTCGGCCGGTGCGGCCGCGGTGGCGGCACTGCAGCTCGAGCGGGCCAACCCGCTGACCGGCCCGGTGCGGGTGGCGGGGGCGCAGCCCGGCGACGCGCTGGGCATCGAGGTGCTCGACCTCGAGGTGGGCCCGGTGGGCTGGACTGCCCTGATCCCCGGCTTCGGGCTGCTCGCCGACGACTTCCCCGACCCACACGTGGTCGTGTCGCGCATCGGAGCCCGGCAGGTCGAGGTGGGCGGGCTCGCCCGGCTTGCGCGCTGGCCGTTTCTGGGCACGGTCGGACTCGCCCCCGAAGCCCCCGGTGACCACTCGGTGATCCCGCCGCGCCGGGTCGGGGGCAACCTCGACTGCCGGGACGTGCGGCCGGGTGCCACGCTGTGGTTGCCGGTCGAGGTCGCGGGTGGGCTGCTCTCGATCGGGGATCCGCACGCTGCGCAGGGCGACGGCGAGGTCTGCGGCACGGCGGTCGAGACCACCGCCCGCGCCCGGCTGCGCCTGCACCTGCGTCCGGGCCAGGCGCCGCCCACC
>SKJO01000477.1 GCA_007121975.1 Nitriliruptoraceae bacterium
GGCGGGTTCTTCGTCACCGACAAGATGCTCTCGACCTTCGGGGGGAACCGGTGAGCGCCACCGACCTGACCGCACTGCTCGCGCTGGGCTCCATCGCGCTGTTCGTGGTGGGGCTCAAGCGCCTGTCGCGGGTGCGCACCTCGCGCAGCGGCAACGCCCTGATGGCCTCCGGCATGCTGCTCGCGGTGGTGATCACGCTGATCGAGGTCGGCCTGGTCGACTACCGCTGGATCGTGGGCGGACTGCTCGTGGGTGGGGGCATCGGCTACGCCATCGTGGCGCGGGCCAAGGCCACCGCGATGCCCGAGATCGTGGCCCGCTTCAACGGCTTCGGGGGTGCGGCCTCCGCACTGGTGGCCCTGTCGCTGTTCTGGGGCGTGGTCGTGGAGCCCGGCCGGGACGCCGTGGCTGCCGACCTGCTCGGCGCCACCTCGGCGGTGACGCTGGTGCTGTCGGTGCTGATCGGGTCGGTGACGCTGTCGGGCAGCATCCTGGCCGAGCTCAAGCTGCGCGGCACGATCAGCGGTGATCCGCGCATCCCCGCCCGCAGCGCGCTGATGCTGCTGGCCGTGGTCGGGGGGCTGGCGCTGGGCGCCGTCGCGGTGTTCGGTGTCGAGGACGTCGGCGTGGCGGCGGGGCTGGTCATCGGGCTGGTGGCGGCGGCGCTGCTGGCCGGGGTGGTGCTGGTGCTGCCCATCGGCGGGGCCGACATGCCGGTGGTCATCAGCCTGCTCAACTCGCTGTCGGGCCTGGCCGCCGCAGCGACCGGGTTCGCCCTGTCCAACGAGCTGCTGATCATCGCCGGCACCGTGGTCGGTGCGGCCGGGCTGATCCTGACCCAGATCATGTGCGTGGCGATGAACCGGTCGCTGCTCAACGTGCTCATCGGCGGGTTCACCGAGACCTCGGCGGACCATGGCGAGTACGGGCACGTCGTCTCGGCCGACGCGGAGTCGGCGTCGATGGTGCTCGAGGTCGCGCAGCGGGTGATCATCGTGCCCGGCTACGGCCTGGCCGCCGCCCGGGCCCAGAACGCCGCCCACGACGTGGCCCGGGCCCTGATCGACCGCGGCGTGGACGTGCGCTTCGCGATCCATCCGGTGGCCGGACGCATGCCCGGACACATGAACGTCGTGCTCGCCGAGGCCGAGGTGCCCTACGAGCTGCTGTTCGAGATGAGCGAGATCAACCAGGACTTCGGGCAGACCGACGTCGCGATCGTGGTCGGGGCCAACGACGTGGTCAACCCGGCCGCGCGCAACGATCCGTCGAGTCCGATCGCCGGCATGCCGATCCTCGACGTCGACAGCGCCCGGCGGGTGTTCGTGATCAAGCGCAGCCTGTCGCCGGGGTATGCCGGCATCAAGAACGACCTGTTCGAGCGGGACCACACCGTGATGCTGTTCGGTGACGCCAAGCAGATGCTCGACGATCTCGCCGGGCACCTGCAGGCCGCGCCGCCCCCATGATGCGCCGGCGCACGCACCGCTTGGTGCGCCCCGCGTCATCCGGCACGATCACGGGTATGCCGCTGCTGCCCTTCAGCATCGAAGACGAGCCCGACGGTGGGGCGTTCGCTCCGCGGGTGAGCTACGTCTACCGGGGCCTGCTCGGGCCCCTCATCGAAACCTACGAGGACTCGCCGGCACGCACCCTGATCGACGGCGAGCACGTCCCGCCCGGACGGTTCGCGATCGGCGCACCCTCGCGCATCGACCCGGTCGAGGTCACCCAGCGGCTGCTGATCGGCATCGAGGGGCGGATCGGTCCGCTGCCGGTGCTCGCGCGCCTCGATCCCGACGCCACCCCCGGGCTCCGACGCCTGGCGATCGAGGTCGGTGACGAGACCTACGAGCTCATCGCCGCGGGGCTGTTCCCCCGGGTCGGGCTGCACCGCGCCGATCACCGCCAGCTCGCCGCCTTCACCGTGCGCGGCCGGCGTCCCCACCGGCTGGATGCGGAGGCCACCCCCACCGAGGTGGTGCTGACCATGTTCGCGACCCGGTTCGTGTTGCGCCTGGCGCACGGCGCCTGAGTCCGGCCGGTCATCCCGGCCGTGCGGGTCCTTCGTCCAGGGCCCGGACCTCCTGCACCAGGGCGGTGAGGGTGGCGGGGATGTCGCTGCGCAGCACCGCGTCGGCGGCGGCGTCGTAGGGGGTGTCCTCGCCGTTGATGATCACCAGGCGCGCTCCGGCCTCCAGTGCCGTGCGCGGCAGCAGCGCGACGGGGTGCACGACCAGCGAGGATCCGATCGCCAGCATCAGGTCGCAGCCCATCGCGGCGTCGTGCGCCTGCTGGAGGGTCGCGGGGTCCAGCGACTGGCCGAAGGAGATCGTGGCGCATTTCTGGATGCCGTCACAGACCGTGCAGCGGGGGTCGGGCTCGCCGGCACGGACCCGCTCGAAGACCGGTTCGGCGGGGAGCCGCCGGCCGCACTGCAGACACTCGACCTCGTGGATGGTGCCGTGGACCTCCACCACGCGCTCGGGGTCGGAACCGCCGGCCTGGTGCAGTCCGTCGACGTTCTGGGTGACCAGCACGTCCAGCCGGCCCAGCCGCTGCAGTTCGGCCAGGGCGGTGTGCGCCGGGTTCGGCCCGACCGTGAACGCCGGGTTCTCGAGCCGCAGCTGCCAGACCTGCTCGCGGACCTCCGGGTCCGTGACGTAGGCGTCCAGCGAGAACAGCCGCTCCATCGACGGCTGCTTGGTCCACAACCCCTGCGGACCACGGAAGTCGGGGACTCCCGAGGCGGTCGACACTCCCGCCCCGGTCAGGGCCACCACCCGTCGGGCCCCGGTCACCCAGTCGGCGACCCCGCGGATCGTGGTGTGGTCCAGTGGTTGCATGACACCGACCTCCTCGGCTCCGACGCTAGTCGAGGTGGCCGGGCACCTGGGCTACCGTCCGCGCCCACCCCCGGAGGCCACGATGGCTGCACCCCCCGACCACGCCCCGACGGTCCTGGCCACGGCGCAGGCCGCGCTGGCGCGGGCCGAGGTCACCGCCGGGCTGGCGGCCTGGGCCCACCTCGACGTCCACGGCGCCCCGGCACGGGCCCGCGAGCTGGATGCGGTGCTCGACGCCGGCGTCCTGCACGGCCTGCCGGTCGGGGTCAAGGACCTGATCGACACCGCCGATCAGCCCACCGAGTACGGCTCTGCGGCCTATGCCGGTCACCGTCCGGTCCGCGACGCCGAGGTGGTGCGCCGCCTGCGCGCGGCCGGGGCGGTCGTGCTCGGCAAGACCGTCACGACCGAGCACGCGCTGTTCCACCCCGGCCCGACCCGCAACCCGCACGATCCGCTGCGCAGTCCCGGGGGCTCGTCGAGCGGTTCGGCAGCGGCCGTCGCCGCGGGAGTGGTGCCGGTGGCGCTGGGGACGCAGACCGCCGGATCGGTGCTGCGCCCGGCGTCGTTCTGCGGGGTCGTCGGCGTCAAGCCGACCTTCGGGCTGGTCCCGACCGACGGGATCAAGCCGTGCGCGCCGTCGCTGGACACCGTCGGGGTGCTGGCCGCCGACGCCGGGCTGGCCGCGGCCGTGCTGGGGGTGCTCGCCGACGACCCCGAGCGGTTCCGGCCCCGGGTCCCCGACCGTCCCCTGCGGATCGGCTCGTGGCGCACCCCGTGGTGGTCGGCGCTCGAGCCCGGCGCGGGCGCGGCGATCGAGGCCGGCGTGGGCCGGCTGGCCCGTGGCCGCTTCGAGGTCGTCGAGGTGGTGGCACCCGAGGGTTTCGACGCGCTGGTGGGCGCGCAGGAGGCGCTGATGGCGGCCGAGGTGCTCGAGGCGCTCGCCGGGGAGGACCCCGACGCGCTCAGTGACACGCTGCGTGCCTACCTGCAGCGCGCGGCGAAGCTCGCGCCCGGTGCTCCGGAAGCTGCGACGCTGGCCGAGCGCTGGCGGGCACGGCTGCCCGAGCTGTTCGCCGGCGTGGACGTGCTGCTGGTGCCTGCGGCGCTGGGGGAGGCACCACCGCTGAGCGCGGGCAGCACCGGTGATCCGCTGCCGTGCCGGGCCTTCACGCTGCTCGGCGTGCCGACCGTGGCGGTTCCGGGACTGGTCGGCCCCCACGGGCTGCCGCTGGGGGTGCAGGTGGTCGCGCCCTGGGGGCAGGACGGGCTCGCACTCGGCGCGGCGACGAGCATCGGGGCGGTGCTGGCGGGCTGATGCTCACGCGGTGAGGGTGTCGTCACGCTCGTGCAGCGCCGCTCCCGGCTGTCGGCGACCTGGGGGAACGACGTCGATGAGCCGACGATCAGGTGGCTCCGGGCGCTCACGTCCTGGCGCCTTCCAACGGGCACGCCCGCGTCCGGAGCGGGGCGGGCTACGGTGTCCGCCCTGCTGACCGGAGGATCGAGCATGCCGACCCCGCACCTGAGTGCCGAACCCGGAGATTTCGCGGACACCGTCCTGCTACCCGGCGATCCGCTGCGCGCCCGGCACATCGCCGAGCGCTGCTTCGAGGACGTCCAGCACGTCAACGCGGTGCGCAACGCGCTGGGGTTCACCGGCACCTACCGGGGGATGCCGGTGTCGGTGCTCGGAACCGGCATGGGCATCCCGTCCGCGTCGATCTACACCACCGAGCTGGTCACGCAGTACGGCGCCAAGCGTCTGGTACGGGTCGGGTCCTGCGGGGCGGTACAGCCCGGGCTCGGGCTGCGGTCGGTGATCCTGGGCGTGGGTGCGTGCACCGACTCCAACGTCAACCGGGTGCGCTACGGGGGCATGGACTTCGCCGCCACCGCCGACTTCGGCCTGCTGCGCACCGCGGTCGAGGCCGCCGAGCAACGGGGGGTCGAGGTGCACCTGGGCAACGTGCACAGCTCGGACCTGTTCTACGACCCGCGCGACGAGCTGGTGGCCACGATGGCGGGCATGGGGGTGCTCGCCGTCGAGATGGAGGCGGCGGGCATCTACGGGGTCGCCGCCGAGCACGGCGCGCGGGCGCTGACGGTGCTCACCGTCAGCGACCAGCTCGTCACCGGCGAGCGGGTCAGCGCGGATGACCGGCAGCGCACCTTCGACGACATGGTCGACATCGCGCTCGATGGCCTGCTGCTCGACGCCGGCCGGCCGGTCGCCGGCGGCTAGTCCGACCGGAGGATCCCGGCCGGCGCCCACCGCTCCCGCGCGCGGAAAGGGACCGACGACCCTTCCCCACCTCGGCTGTTGCCGTCAGGATCGAGGCAGCGTCGATGCTGGAGGGAGCGCGGAGCCATGAGTGAATCCCCCGTCCTGAGCCCCCAGGCGTTGCTGGTCGATGGGAGCGAGGCGATGCTGCGCCCCCGGGTTGCGCTGCATCCGGGCGTCGAGCACACGATCCTGTGGCGGCAGGGCCGTGACGTCTCCGGGCTGCTGTGGATCCAAGGCGGCTTCGAGGTTCCCGAGCACACCCACGGGCGCAGCGAGCACCACGTCTGGGTCCTCGCGGGCCGGGCCCGGGTCGGCGATCGCACCGTGGGACCGGGCAGCTACTGGCACGTGCCGGTCGGCGTGCCCCACCACATCGCCGGGGTGGCACCCGAGGGCTGCACGCTGGCCTACCAGTTCGTGTCGCGCGCCGGCTGACGCGGCGAATGCGCGTCGGCTTCACCCGCCGCGCGCGAGCCAGGCCTGCACCACCACCGACGCGATCACCGCCAGCAGCAGGATCCCGGCGCCGCCGAGGTTGCGGCGCAGGACCTCGCCCTCACGCCGTGAGGCACCGGCAGCGGTGGTCCCCACCGTGATCACCGCCGGCGACAGCGCGTTGCCGATGTTGCCGCCGGCGGTCTGGCCCGAGAGCAGGATGGTGGCGCTGATCCCCAGCACCGCCGCGACCTCGGCCTGCAGCGAACTGAACAGGGCGTTGGACGCGGTGGTGCTCCCGGTCAGCACGGTGCCGAGCGTGCCGAGTGGTGCCGACACGACCAGGAATCCTCGGCCCAGCAACGTGCTCAGTCCCTGCGCGACCGCGGCGATCATGCCGGCGTCGGTCATGATCGCGGCGAGCACCGCCAGCCACACGATCGGGGGAGCCACGCTGCGGGCCCGCCGCGAGAAGTGTCGCAGCGACTCGTGGCTGGTACCCGGCGACCACCAGCCGCGCCGGCGGTACACGACGATGGCGACCATCACGGCGAGCAGCACGTAGGGCAGCGGGTGCAGCAGCGGCCGGAACACGGGGGTGACCGCGGACGCCGAGGTGGAGAAGCCGAACGCGGCCTCGACGCCGGGGAGGACCGGCGCCAGCTCGGGCACGCGGTCGAGCAGGGCACGCACCGGCGGGAGCGCGAACCCGATGGTGGCGGCCACCGTCAGCACCGCGTAGGGCAGGGCGGCGGCCAGCAGGTCCCCGCCGGCGGGCCGGGGACGGCCCCGGCCGGGCAGCAGCAGCCAGCAGGCGGCCAGACCCACGAGCCCGGCGGCGGTGGATCCCAGCGCCGGCTGGGCGCTGACGACCAGCACCAGCGTGAGCGCCATGGCGGTGCCGATCACCAGCGCGCGCCAGGTGTCTCCGGGGGAGCGGCGGCCACGGGTGAGCACCAGCAGGCCCGACAGGATCGCGTTGAGCCCGAGCACGACGCCGGCGCGCAGCGCGAACTGCCGGGCGTCGCCTTGGCTGAGCCGGGCGGTGGCCTCGGCCATGAAGTAGCTCGAGCCCATCGAGCCGAAGGTCACCGACCACTGGTAGCCGATCAGGCAGGCGGCCACGGCCGCCACCGGCGCCATGCCCCGTCGCACCAGCAGGGGTGCGCTCATCGCGATCGGCGCGCCGAACCCGGCCGCGCCCTGCAGGAAGGAGGGCAGCGCGAAGGCCAGCAGCAGCAGCGCGCGGCCGTCGGTGGGCGCCAGCCGATCGGTCGCCAGCGCCAGGTGCCCGAGGGCTCCCGAGCGGTCGAGCACCTCGAACAGCAGCAGGGCCGGCAGCACGATCGCCAGGATCCACAGCCCGGTCCAGGTGCCGCGCAGGACCGCGACGCCCAGTTCGGTGGCGTTGAGGCCGTAGACGAGCAGGGCCAGGACGGCCGCCACCCCGACCGCCGTGCGGGCGCTGGCCGGCAGCGGCCGGTCGCGCAGCACGAGCGTGGTGAGCAGGAGCACCGGCGCGGTCCCGAGCAGGACCGCCCACACCGGCCAGGTCACGCCACCTCCTTGGGGTCGTCGTGCATGTCGTGACCGGGGTCGTCGGCGACCCGTGGCCGAACCACGAGCCTACTGAGTGGGGTCCGGGATCGCGCCCGGCCCGTAGCGTGCCCGGCGCCGCTCGAGGCGGTCGGGTTCGGCGTCGAGTTCGCGCAGAGCCGCCACCAGTCCGGCGCGCAGCGCCGCCGCGGCGGTGGCGGGGTCGGCGGTGGTGGGGCCGGGCAGGATCCGGTCGACGATGCCCAGTTCGCGCAGCTCCCCGGCGGTGGGGCGCAGCAGACCGGCGACCTCCCGGGCCCGCGAGGTGTCGCGGTGCAGGATCGAGGCCGCACCCTCCGGGGCGATGACCTCGAACACCGCGTCGTCCTGGAGCAGCAGCCGGTCGGTGCAGCCCAGCGCCAACGCCCCGCCCGAGCCGCCCTCGCCGGTCACCACCGCCACCGTGGGTGCGGTGACCGACAGGGTGGCGACGAAGGCCTCGGCGATGCCCACCGCCAGCCCACCCCGGTCGGACACCGCGGACGGGTCGGCGCCCGGCGTGTCGATCAGGGTCACCAGCGGCACCTGCCAGCGCCGGGCGAGCTCGGCGGCCCGCCGCACCTTGCGGTAGCCGGCCGGTCCGGGCTGCCCGCGGGGTTCGCTGGGCACCGGCCGCCCACCACGCC
>SKJO01000321.1 GCA_007121975.1 Nitriliruptoraceae bacterium
GCAGCGCCGCCGGGTCCGCGCAGCCGGCCGGTCCTGGGCGCACGACGTGCGCTGACGCGTGTTCCGGGCCGGTCAGCCCGGCCGAAGGCGGTGGGAACGTGCGCTGACGCGTGTTCCGGGCCGGTCAGCCCGGCTGGCGAGGCAGAAACGTGCGCTGACGCGTGTTTCGGGCCGGTCAGCCCGGCCGATGGCGGTGGGAACGTGCGCTGACGCGTGTTCACCGCAGCCGGCAACTCCTCCGAGGCGGCAGCCGCTCGCCGGCAGCCGAAGGATGCACATGACGTCGCCGTTGGCAGATGGATGCGGCCAGGCGCGCAGTCATCAGTGCCCGAGCGGCCACGTTGCGTTGCTCTGCGCTCCTTCAGGTGCCTAGGATCGGCCGACAGGTACAGCAGCGACGCCGCGGGCGCCGGGCTGCAGGGTGACTCGACGGGCGGCAGGTCGTTGCATGCTTGCTGTTCTCTCGACCGATTGGCGCGGAGGCCTCCATGTCCGACACCCAGCAGGCCGTGGGCGCTCCAGAGCAGGAGCAGGAGGTCGATCAGACCCCACAGACCGACGTGCAGGTCGAAGAGGACCAGCAGGAGCAGGGTGGCGGCGAGGCCCCCGGGGACGTCAAGACCTTCCAGTCGATGCTCACGCTCAACGAGCTGCTCTTCGAGGGGTCGACCCAGCTGCTCGAGGTTGCCAGCGCCCAGGCTGCCAACGAGGCCAAGGGGACGAGTGAGGCCAAGCAGTCTCTGCAGGGGCTCAGGAACGCCGTCGATCCGGTTCAGGCCCGCGTCAAGGAACAGAAGGCCAAGCTCGAGGAGCTGATCGCCCAGAGGGCGACGGTGCCCAACCTCATGGCCTCGGACGAGCTCGAGGCCGCCCACGCGAAGAACCAGGAGACGTCCCGGCTGCTGTCGGAGGACGCGAAGAAGCTCGGCATCAAGGCCTACCAGGGCGAGGCCCCCAAGATCGCCGAGGAGTGGTTCGCCGTCGCGGACAAGCTCCACGAGGCCAAGCAGGTCGTCTTCGACGTGCCCTTCGCCAAGAACCGCGGCCTGGTCGCCGAGACGGTGGACGAGACCATCATGGGGGTCGACCGGTCCACCGTGGGCCGGGCGCTGGTCTCGGTCGGCAGCAGCATCGTCTCCGTGGTGGGGCACATCAAGGGTGCGGCGTTCGAGGCGACCAAGAACGTGCTCAGCGGCGTGTTCGGGATCCTCTCGGGCCTGCTGGGCGTCGTGGTGGGTGTCGTCGGCTACCTCAAGGGTGCCAGGAACGAGAAGATCCTCAAGGAGCTCGGCACGACCCTGCCCGAGAAGCGTTGGCGGGAGTACGCGCAGGCGGCCCAGATCCGCACCGAGGATGCCAAGGCCGACGGCATCAAGGAGATCGTCAGCGGCCTGGGCGGGCTCGCGCTGGGCATCCTGGCGGTGGTCACGGCGGCGTCGGGCCCCTTCGCGCTGATCGCCGGGCTGTCGATGGCCGTGGCCGGGCTGGCCTACGTGGGCATCAAGTGGCTGCTGGGCAAGATCCGCAAGGCCAACAAGATCAAGGCCATGGCCCGCGAGCGGGTCGAGGACTGGATCGAAACGGTCAACGACAACCAGCTGTCACATGACGGCGACCCGACCGCCCGGATGCTGCTCGAGGACATGGCCCCGGACAAGTTCGCGGCTGCGGTCAAGGCAGCTCGCGCGAGCTATGCCAAGAAGCCGGCCGACGGCTACCGCAAGCACCTGCGCCAGCACATGACCAAGACCACGCTGTTCGGTTCGAAGACCTTCTTCGAGGAACTGAGCGCGAACATCAAGGCCACGGTCGAGGTCGAGCGTCAGGCCACGGCCCACGAGATGCTCACGGCGTTCCTCGGGGGTCCGCCGTCCGTCGAGGGCCGGCTGCACGGCTTCTTCGAGACCATGGGGTTGAACCCGGACACCCTGCGCAAGGACGCGTTGGCCGGAAAGAGCCAGAAGTCGGTGGACCGCATCGCCACCAAGCTCGAGATCCAGGAGTAGCGCGTCACTCAGGCAGCAGCCGCTGCGTGGTCGGGACCACCGCGAGGTAGACCACCACGTGGGTCGCGGCCAGCAGCAGGCGGGTTGCCATCGTGACCTCGTCGGGCTGCGCGAGCAGGGGAAGCATCGACACCACCAGCACGACCACCGCGGTGGCCGTGAACGCACGCCGGGGGTTGGGCAACCGGACCATGGCGCGGGCCACGCCGGCCGCGCCGGCTGCCGCGATCAGGGCGAGTACGAAGAAGTTGGCGGCGGGCATCGCGGCCACCCCCGTGCCGGGCAGGTCCACCTCCGGGTCGACGCCGAGCCAGACCCCGAGCAGCCACACGAGGTACGCGGCACCGCCAGCGACCACGCCGGCGCCGATCGCGGTGCCGATCACCGCCGCCGGGGTCGGGGGTTGCGAAGCCTGTTGCATCGGGTGCTCCTGCCGGACGGCGGCAGCGCCGGTCGATGGTTCGTGCGGCCGCTCTCGTTCCCGGCAGCCTACTGGGGTCGTGTGCCGGCCCGGAGAGGCAGCTGCCGGGGACAGCGGCAGAAACGCTGAAAGAAATCTCGTGCGTTGCGCGCACCTGACATCTAAAGTCTCCCAAGTTCGGTCGAAGGGAAGGGCGGACGACGCCGCGCAGTCGACGTCCCCCCTCGCAGGCCTTCGCGCAACGCAACGGATCGACCGCAGAGAGTCCTTCGCCTGGGTGGCTGCGTCACCTGGATATGGGAGGTACGTGAGAACGCCTGCACAGCAGTTGATGACGGGGGCGCTCGTCGCTGCCCTGCTGCTGACCGGCTGCGGGGACGACGAAGCCCTGCGCGACGAGGACGGTCGCATCACCGAGGCCGGCAACGTCAACGTGTTCGAACTGCGCCCGGGCGACTGTCTCGATCCGGACCCGGAGCTCAGCGGCACGACCGACGAGATGCCGGTGGTGCCCTGCGAAGAGCCGCATCTGCAGGAGGTCTTCGCGATCCTCGAGCACCCCGACGACGCCTACCCCGGGGCGGCGGCCGTGGCCGAGTGGGCGGACGCGGCCTGCTCAGGTGCGCTGCAGGAGGAGCTCGGCCTCGGCCTCGACGACGGCGTGTTCTTCAGCTACCTGCTGCCCACCTTCGATGGCTGGAACCTCGACCGGGCAGACCGGGAGATCATCTGCGTGCTCGTGTTCCCCGACCGTGAGGCAGCGGTGGGCTCGGTCGTCGAGGGGACCCTGATCATCCCGCGGGTGGAACCGGCGCCGCCCCGCCCCGACGAGGAGCAGGGCGACAACGGCGACGATGTCCCCGAAGGCGGCGACGATGACGGCGAGGAGGTGGGGGCCTGATGGGCCAACTCGTGGTCAACGGCGCACAGCTGCTGTGCACGATGGGCGCCGCCCCCTCGGCGATGGTGGTGCTGCCCGTCGCGCGCAGCATGGGCGTGACCCAGCCGGCCGCCTCGATCATGGACAACAAGCCGATGCTCAACATCCCGCCGTTCGGGATGTGCATGTCGCTGTCCAACCCGACGGTCGCCAGCGCCACCTCGGCGGCCTTGGGGGTGCTCACGCCGATGCCCTGCACCCCGAACGTCGTGGCCCCGTGGGCGCCGGGCAGCCCCACCGTCATGGTCGGCGGCAACCCTGCGCTCAACAACACCTCGAAGGCGATGTGCATGTTCGGCGGGGCGATCTCCGTGGTCGTCCCGGGACAGTTCACGGTGATGGTGCCGTGAGCGGACCTCGACCCCCCACCATCGAATCGACCTCGACCGGCGGCGCTGCTTGGATGCGGTGCCCCCGGTTGCCGGCTGGCCTCGGCCAGCCACCAGCGCTGACCGTCCGGTCAGCGAACCGCAGGAGCGAGCCCGGTGCCCTCCGGGCCGACCAGCACACGGGTGAGACCACAACCCGGAGGATCACATGCCCAGTTACTTGACCCCAGGTGTCTACATCGAGGAGGTGCCCTCGGGCTCGGCCTCGCTGTCGGCCGGCGCGACCGCGATCGCCGCCTTCGTCGGCTTCACCGAGAAGGCGCCATCCGACGACCCGACGGATCCGGACGGGCTCAAGCCTCGTCTGGTGACCAGTTGGACCCAGTACGAGTCGCTGTACGGAGGTTTCGTGCCCGGGGCCATGCTGCCGCACTCGGTGTACGGCTGGTTCCTCAACGGCGGCTCGGTCTGCTACATCGTGCGCATCCCGCACAACAAGCCCTCCGAGGACCCGGGTCAGCTCGCGCTGCCGGCCGCCGACCGCGCCATCGGGGAGGTCCTTTCGTTCGAGTCGGTCGGTCCCGCCGACGGCATCAGCGTGGCGGTCGATCCTGCGGAGCCCGAGCCCACCGAGGACGGCTCCGACCCCGAGCCCGTCTTCGATCTGAGCGTGCTGCAGGACGGCGCGGTCGTGGAGAGCTACGAGTCGCTGACGATCTCGCCGGGCGACAACAACGTCGTCGACACCGTCAACGAGGCCTCGTCGCGGGTCAAGGTGGCCGTCAAGGTCGAGATCACCGACGACCTCGACCTCACCCTCGCGCAGCCCAAGGCCGGCCTGTATGCCCTCGAGCCAGCACCGCGCGAACCGTTGGAGGTCAAGGCCCCGGCCTTCGCCGGCTCGGAGAGCAAGCGCCACGGCATCAACGGACTGGTCATCGCCGACGACGTCACCATGGTGCTCGTGCCCGACCTGATCACCGCCGCCACCAAGGAAGACGGCTCGGTCGACCTCGGCATGTGGAAGTCGGTGCAGACCGCGCTGATCAACCACTGCGAGGCGCAGGCCAACCGCATGGCCATCCTCGATGCGCCCCCGGGCATGAGTGTGCAGCAGATCAAGGAGTGGCGCTCCGACGTCGCGATGTACGACTCCGCGTTCGCGGTGCTGTACTACCCGTGGATCAAGGTCGCCAACCCGGCACCGACCAACGGTGACGACGAGATCCTGGTCCCGCCAGGCGGGCACATGGCCGGCCTGTGGGCCCGGGTCGACGAGACCCGCGGGGTGTGGAAGGCCCCGGCCAACGAGATCGTGCGCGGCGCGCTCGATGTCGAGCTGCCCATCACGAAGGCCGAGCAGGGGCTGCTCAACCCCATCGGCATCAACTGCATCCGCCCGTTCGGGACCCGCGGCATCCGCGTGTGGGGTGCCCGCACGCTGTCGTCGGACACCGACTGGCGCTACATCAACGTGCGTCGGCTGTTCAACATGGTCGAACAGGCCATCATGGACGGCACCCAGTGGGTGGTCTTCGAGCCCAACGACCAGCGACTGTGGGAGGGCGTCAAGCGCACCGTCAGCGGGTTCCTCCGCGGACTGTGGCGCGACGGCGCGCTGTTCGGCGCCAGCGCCGACCAGGCCTTCTTCGTCAAGTGCGACGCCGAGAACAACCCCCCCGAGTCGATCGATGAGGGCAAGTTGATCGTCGAGGTGGGTATCGCTCCGGTCAAGCCGGCCGAGTTCGTGATCTTCCGCATCAGTCAGATCAAGGACTCTTCGGCCTGATCGGTACCGCCCGGCCCGCCATCGGGCCGGGCGTGGCTCGTGCCGCACCCGCGGCACGGGTCTGGGTCATCGCCTACCGGCAGTGGCCTCCAGCTAGGACAGGACGAGGACCAAGACGGGCCCAGGGCCCATAAGGAGGTGTCGCCGCCATGGAAGAGGCGAACGACGGGTATTTCGAGTACATGGGATCACTGTTCTCGCTCGAGATCGAGGGCGTGGAGATCGGCCGGTTCACCGGCGTCGCCGGTCTGGGTTATGAGACCGAGGTCGTCGAGTTCCAGGACACGCTGCTCAGCGGCAAGATCGTGACGCGCAAGCGTCCCGGTCGCATCAAGTACAAGGACATCACCCTCAAGCGCGGCCTGTCCGAGGACAACGCGCTCGTGGACTGGTACCAGACCGTGCTCGACGGCGCGGTTGAGCGGCACAACGGCTCGATCATCATGTACGGCACGGCCGGCGAGGAAGTCGGCCGCTGGAACTTCGAGAACGCCTGGATCAGCTCGTGGACGGCGTCCGACATGGATGCCGGCGCGGACGAGATCGTGATCGAGGAGATCACCATCGTCCACGAGTACCTCGAGCGCGCCTGATCGCCCCGTCGTCGGGAGCGCCGCCGCGGTGACCGCACCGCACGGCACCCTGACCAGCACGACCGTCCGGGTCCGTCGGCACCACGTCCGACGGGCCCGGGTGGCCCCACCCCCGTGGCGGGACCCGCCACCCACCACACCACCCAGGAGCTGCCATGGCCGGTCTGCGCACCGAGTTCCCCTTCACCCTGCCCAAGGGCCTGGTCGACGCCGACGGGCGGGTGCACCAGGAGGGGGTCATGCGCCTGGCCACTGCGCGTGACGAGCTCGAGCCGCTCAACGACCCCAAGGTCCGCGACGCGGATGATCCCTACCTGACCGTGATCGTGCTGTCCCGGGTGATCACCCAACTGGGCACACTCAGCCGGCTCAGTCCCCGCGACGTCGAGGGGCTGTTCGCCGCGGACCTCGCCTACCTCCAGGACGTCTACGCGGCGATCAACTTCGGCACCGAGCAGGAGATCGAGCGGGTGCTGGCCGGCCCCGCTGCCCCGCCTGAGCGTGCGGCCCCCACGCCGACGGGAGCTCTGGCCCGCGAGCGCACGGCCCCACTGGCCGGCACGCCGCGCGCGGCTGCCCGGCCCACCGAGCCCACGCCGACCCCTGAACCCGAGCCCGACGGCCCGCGCATCGGGGAGGACGGTATCGAGCTGCCCACGCCCCGCCGTGCCCGCATCGAGGAGGTGGGACGCTCCTCGGGGCGTCCCGACCGGGTTTGATGCGCCGCTACCCCGATGCGATCCTGTGGGAGGAGATCACCTACCTCGCCTACCAGTTGCACTGGAGCCTCGACGACCTGCTCGATCTCGAGCACCGGCAACGTCGCCGCCTGATCCAGATCGTTGCCGGCTTCGAGCGCCGGCGCACCAGCTCCGAGCCCACGACCAGCGCCTAGGAGGACCCGATGTCCTTCGATCACCTGTTCCAGACGGTCGGTAGCACCTCGGCGAGCTTCCTGGTCGAGGTCGACGGACAGCCGGTCGGTCGCTTCACGGAGGTGGACGGCCTGCAGATCGAACTCGAGGTCGAGAGCTACACCGAAGGCGGCAACAACGAGTTCGTGCACCAGTTCGCCTCGCGGCTCAACTGGCCCAACCTCACCTTCAAGCGCGGGGTCACCAACGACGACGCCCTGCTGGCCTGGTTCGATGCGTCGGTGGGCACCCACACCCTGCGCGACGAAGCGGTCGAACGCGGCACGGCTGCGGTGACGCTGCTGGGTTCCAACGGGCAGCGTCTGCGGACCTGGAACCTGTATGACGCGATGCCGGTGCGGTGGTCGGGTCCGTCGCTGGCCAACAGCGCGACCGAGATCCCGACCGAGGAACTGGAGGTGACCCACCATGGCTTCCGGTCCCTCTCGTACTGATCGCCTGGACCCGGCACTGGCCGAGGTGCTGCGCCCCGTGGTGCGCTGCGCCCGTTCCCTGCGGGTGCTGCGGCCTGCCGACGGGGTCGGGATCGCGGCCCGCGGCGCCAAGCGCTTCGCCACCGATCTTGGCACCGCCGCCACCCGCCGCGCCGGCGACCGCGCCGTCGCCCAGTTGCCGTGGGGGGTCTGGCCCCGGGCGCCGGAGGTCGACACGAGTCAGGCTGTGGCTGCCGGCCTCGAACCGGCGCTGGTCCGCTACGCCGCCATGCTGCGTCGGCGGCGCCAGGGCGCGAAGGCGCCCGTGGTTCGGGTCTGTTCGCGGCCTTCAGGC